>JAAYPL010000029.1 GCA_012519875.1 Clostridiaceae bacterium
GGCGCAGGCAATGAGTAGGAAGGACCGGAAGGCCGTCTGTGGGGCGGCGTCCCCGTTAGAGGAAAACGAGATGATGGTCTGCCGTTGGCAAGGCCATTGTGAACGGGTGGTACCGCGCTGCGATCTGGCGCCCCGTGGGGGGCGCTTTTTTATTGAGATTGGGGAGGCAAGAATGTATAAGAAAGTATCCGGTGAAATGAGTTTCGTCGAGCGGGAAAAAGAAGTGCTGGATTTTTGGAAAACCCATGACATATTCCGCCAATCGATGACCAATCGTGAGAACGGGCCTGTGTTTACCTTTTACGAGGGCCCGCCGACAGCTAACGGCAAGCCTCATATTGGTCACATATTGACTCGCGCCATTAAAGATATTATTCCACGTTATAAAACCATGAAAGGTTACTACGTCCTGCGAAAGGCCGGTTGGGATACCCATGGTTTGCCTGTGGAGCTGGAAGTCGAGAGGCTCCTGGGAATCGATGGCAAACCGGCGATCGAGGCCTATGGGGTTGAACCGTTCATCGCCCAATGCAAGCAAAGCGTTTGGAAGTACAAAGCTGAATGGGAAGAAATGTCGGAACGCGTCGGTTTCTGGGCGGACATGGAAGATCCTTATGTCACCTATGAAAATGATTATATCGAATCGGAATGGTGGGCGCTGCGCACCATTTGGGACAAGGGACTGCTTTACAAAGGTCACAAAATTGTGCCTTATTGTCCGCGGTGCGGAACTTCCTTATCCAGTCACGAAGTGGCCCAGGGTTACCAAGATGTCAAAGAAACATCGATTTTCGTGCGTTTTGCCGTCGACGGTGAGCCGGACACCTATCTTACCGCTTGGACCACGACACCTTGGACGTTGCCGTCCAATGTCGCCTTATGTGTCAATGCTGAAAAAGAATATGTTCTGGCCGAATTGGATCAGGATGTGGACGGCAGCCGGCGTCAGGTTCGCTACTATGTGGCCGGCGCCCTCGTCCGGGATGTTCTCGGAGAAAATTATCGTATCCTGGAGCGGATGCCGGGTAGGGATTTGGTGGGAAAAACCTATCAGCCGCTTTTCTCCTACGCCAACGCTCAGATCGAAAAGTCCGGTAAGTGCGCTTTTATCGTGGCGGCAGATCCTTATGTTTCTTTGAGCGAAGGTACCGGTATCGTCCACATTGCTCCGGCATTCGGTGAGGACGACGCCCGGGTTGGCCGGCAAAACGACCTGCCATTCATTCAGTTGGTCGATGAGGACGGCACCATGCCGGCGGATGTCACCGACTTTGCGGGTGTTTTCTGTAAGGATGCCGATCCGGGATTGATCCGAAAGCTGGCCGACGAGGGCAAACTGATCCGCAAGATGTCTTACGAGCATAGTTATCCCTTTTGCTGGCGGTGCGACACGCCTCTCATTTACTACGCCCGAAATTCCTGGTTTATCCAAATGACCGCCGTTCGGGAAAACCTCCTGCGCAACAATCAGACGGTCAACTGGATTCCGGAACACATTCGCGACGGCCGCTTTGGCAATTTTTTGGAAAATGTCATTGATTGGAGCATTTCGCGTGAACGTTACTGGGGAACGCCCCTGCCGATCTGGGAGTGTGGCTGCGGGCATCGCCACCTGATTGGCAGCATTGCCGAACTTCGGGCCATGTCCGATGACTGTCCGGAAAACATCGAATTACATAAACCCATGATTGATCGGGTCCATATCCGTTGTGACCAGTGCGGCGGCCGCATGACTCGGGTGCCCGAGGTGATCGACTGCTGGTTTGATTCGGGATCCATGCCCTTTGCCCAATGGCACTATCCGTTTGAGAACAAAGAGCTTTTTGACCGGAATTTCCCGGCGGATTTTATTTCCGAGGCCATTGACCAGACCCGGGGATGGTTTTACACCTTGATGGCGATAGGAACCTTGCTGTTTGATCAGGCCCCTTATAAAAATGTCATCGTTATGGGTTTGGTACAGGACAAAAACGGTCAGAAGATGTCCAAACATAAGGGTAACGTGGTCGATCCTTGGCAGGTGCTGGACAAGCAGGGCGCCGACGCCGTTCGCTGGTACTTTTATGCGGCCGGTTCACCGTGGCTTCCGTCCCGGTTCTCGGATGAGGCTGTCAGTGAGCACCAACGAAAATTCATGGGCACATTCTGGAACACATATGCTTTTTACATCATGTATGCTCAGATCGATGGCTTTAATCCGGTCGGAAAGCAATTGGACCGAGCAACTCTAAGTGTCCTTGACCGATGGATTTTAAGCCGGCTCAATTCCCTTATCCGCAAGGTTGACGGTCAGCTGGAACGTTACGATATCACCGGAGCCGCGCGTGCCATTCAGGCCTTCACCGATGATCTTTCCAACTGGTATGTGCGTCGGAGCCGAGAGAGATTCTGGCAGCCGGATATGAACCAGGATAAAATCAATGCCTACATGACCTTGTATGCAGCCTTGGAGGTCTTGACCCGCTTGAGTGCGCCCTTCGTGCCGTTTATGACCGAAGCCGTTTATCAAAATTTGGTCTTGAGTGTTGAGCCTCAATCTCCGTCCAGTGTTCACCTGTGTGATTTTCCGGTTTGTGACCCGGATCTGATCGACAGCCAATTGGAAAAATTCATGGGAGATGTTCTGAAAATTGTCACGATGGGTCGCGCCGCCCGTAATACCGCGGCGATCAAGAATCGTCAACCGCTGCAACGGCTGTTTGTTGTGGCTCCCGAAAGGCTGCCGGCAGAATATCACGCATTGATCACCGACGAACTGAATGTTCGCGAACTGGTGTATCTGGATGATAGCGCCCAGCTCATGGATTATCGCTTTAAGCCTCAGTTGCGCACCCTTGGCCGTCGCTTCGGCAAGGCCCTTGTTCAGGTTACGGACCAGCTCAATGCGCTGGACGGGAAGGAAGCGATGAGGGAGCTGGAAACCCAAGGTTATCTGGTGATCACCGTCGACGGGTGTCATGAACATTTGACGGCAGAGGATTTGTTGATCGAAACGATACAGCCGGAGGGTTTGGCCACCGAGTCCGATCGGGATTTCACGGTTTCCTTGGATACGCAATTGACACCGGAGCTGATCGAGGAAGGTTTTGTCCGGGAGATCATCAGCAAAGTGCAGACCATGCGCAGAGACAGCGGGTTTGACGTTCAGGATCGGATCATCCTGCGTATCGACGGCAACGAGTATATCTGGGGCGTTGCCGCGCGCAATCAGGATTTTATTGCCGATGAGGTACTGGCAACGTCGGTGCTGGCCGGAACCGGACCCAATAGCCGTGCATGGGATCTCAATGGCGAAAAGGCCGTTTTATCGGTTGAACGGATCTGATCCGGATGGTGCCTGTCCTGTGATATAATCGTGTCAACGATCATTGCCGATCGTCTATAACAGGTCGCCGCCGGCGGCCGTCTGGAGTGCCAAAGATGCCGATAATCATGCTGAGCAGTTTGTTGCGGGGTACCACGTGGGAAACGATCCAGTATTACCTACTGATGTTTCTGGTGCTTTGTATTTCATTATCCGTCCATGAAGCATCCCACGGTTGGGCTGCATACAAACTGGGCGACGACACCGCCTACCTGCAAGGCCGGTTGACCCTTAATCCTCTGGCTCATCTGGATCCGATCGGGACAATATCCTTTTTGCTGGCCGGCATTGGATGGGCCCGTCCGGTGCCGATCAATCCGACCCGCTTTGATGCAAAGCACTCAATGAAAAAGGGCATCGTCATCAGCAGCCTGGCCGGTCCGGCCTCCAACATTGTTCTGTCGGTGGTGTCGGCACTTGCTTTCTTCATCAATATGACGGTGGCCATGCTGATCGGGATATCACCTGATAATGCCGTCTACGGGATCCTTACCAACTTTTTCTACTTGATGTATTTTTACAATATTATTCTGGCGGTATTCAACCTGCTGCCTGTGCCGCCTCTGGACGGGTTCAAGATTTTCGGTGCATTGCTGCCGAATCGGGTTTATTACCGCCTGATGAGTTATGAGCGGTATATCGGCTTGGTTTTTCTTCTGCTGGTGATTTTCGGCCGCGGCATTCTTTCCAATATTATCCAGACGGTTAGCTTCCCTTTCCGTCTGGTCATCTGGGATCCGTTGGAGATGCTTTTCCGGGCAATTTGGCAAGCACTTGGCATTTGATGGCGTGGTAAGCAAGCATGATTGACATGGGGGGTTTTTATGGCTAAAAAGATCGTTCTCAGCGGCGCTCGTCCGACCGGAGATATACACTTGGGCAATTATTTCGGCGCTTTGGAAAACTGGGCGCAATTGCAAGACCAATATGATTGTTATTTTTTTATCGCCGATTGGCACGCTTTGACCACCGGCTATGCCGAGACCGATCAACTGCAGGATCATTGCCTCAGCCTGATGGCTGATTTTATGGCATGCGGCTTGGATCCGGAAAAATCTGTTATTTTCAAACAATCGCTGATCATGGAGCATGCCGAACTGTTTCTGCTTTTTGCCATGACCACGCCGTTACCCTGGCTGGAACGCTGCCCGACCTACAAAGATCAGATCAACCAGCTGAAAAACAAAGATATTACCACCTATGGCTTTCTTGGCTATCCCTGTCTGCAGGCCGCGGATATTTTGATTTACAAAGCCGATTATGTTCCGGTGGGTGAGGATCAGCTTCCGCATCTGGAACTGACCCGTGAGATCGCCCGACGTTTTAACTATCTTTACGGTCCGGTATTTCCGGAACCGCAGCCTTTATTGACTCAAGCCAAAACGCTGCCCGGCACAGATGGCCGCAAGATGTCCAAAAGCTATGAAAACACCATATCCTTTGCCGATTCACCGGAGGAAGTCAAGAGCAAGGTCATGAACATGATCACCGACCCGGCCCGCATTCGCAAAACCGACCCCGGCCATCCGGAAATATGCACGGTTTACGCTTTCCACCATGTTTTCAATCAAGAAGAGCGGGAAAATATCGGTGATAGTTGCCGGAAAGGTGAAATCGGCTGTGTTCAATGCAAACGAAAACTGCAGGAAAAACTATTGGCTTTTCATCAGCCGATTCACGAAAAGCGTACCCGGTTGCTGCAATCACCCGACCATTTACGGGAATTGATTGAGGACGGGTCGGCACGTGCCCGTGTTCAGGCGCAAAAAGCTCTTTCGCAGGCACGCACCGCGATGAACATCGCCCCTTGACCCAATGATGAGAACCAGTGCGGAAGGACCGCTTGATGTCAATATCGACCAATTTGAAGGTCCCCTCGATCTTCTTTATCATCTGATCGAAAAAAACCGGATCGATATCTATGATATTCCGATTGTGCAGATAACCGACCAATATATTGCGTATCTTGACAGTCAGAAAAGTTTGGATATGGAGATCGCCAGCGAGTTTTTATTGATGGCGGCCACCTTGATTCACATTAAATCGAGGGTTCTGTTGCCCAAAAAGGAAAGCCCGGATAAAGATGAGAATGAAGATCCCCGTGAAGAGTTGGTTCTGAAACTGCTGGAATACCGCCGATGTAAAATGCTGGCCGGCCGGTTGCGGGAGCAACACGGCCGATATACCGCCTGCCTGTTGAAGCTGCCGGAAACACCGGTGCGTTTAGGCATACCCTTGATTGCCGAAGATGCGGGAAATCTGAGCTGGGACGCTTTCTGGCGGGCATCTCAGCGTGTAGCCCGACAAAACCAGTTGCGGTTTAATGACCTGAGTGGCCGGATAACCCACATTCTAAAACGGGAAAAAATTTCGGTAAAGGGCAAAATGCGTGAGATTTGGCAGGCGGTTGTTCGCCGAAGCCGATTGTTTTTTAATGAATTGTTCCCGGCCGATCGTTCCAGCAAGGCTGAACAGGTCACCGGGTTTCTTGCGTTGTTGGAGCTGTTGAGAATAAACCGAATCCGAGCCCGGCAGGATCGCCCCTTTGATGTCATTTTGCTGGAAAGCGGCCCGGAGGCCCCAATTGATGACGATGGAGCTCTTGACCGGTTTTGGGCCGAAATCCGTGTGGAGGAGAAAACATATGACTGAAAACAACCAGCCCCTTCAGCAGGAAAGCCGCGACGACTTCATTGCTCCGTCGGAACCGGTTTTTCAGTTGGCTATTGAAGACGCGCCGGCCGCCTTGGAGGCGTTGCTGTTTGCCGCCGGAGATCCCCTGACGATGGACAAGATCCGTCAGATCACCGGTCTTGACCGACAAACATTGGAACGGTTGTTAGGACAAATGGCAGAGGGATATGATCGTGATCGAAGGCGTGGAATCATGTTGCGCGAGGCGGACGGAAGTTGGTTCTTCTGCACCAAACCGGAGCAGGCAGATGTTCTTCAACGGCTGTTTCAGCCGCGACATCGCCCCCCGCTTTCTCAGGCCGCGTATGAAACGCTGGCCATCATCGCCTATAATCAACCGGTTACACGTTCTCAGGTAGAAGCTGTTCGGGGTGTCAACAGCGACAGCATAATCACCCGCTTGGCGGAACGCGACCTGATCAATGAAGCCGGTTCTCTCGACGCACCGGGACGGCCTACTCTTTTTGTCACAACGGACCAGTTTTTAATTGATTTCGGCTTAAGATCGGTCAGAGATTTGCCACCGATGGAAATGTTAATGTACGGTACCCTGCGGGATTTTGAGAGGGGTCTGGAAATCGCCGCCGGCCACAGACGTGATAATCAGATGACCATTGACCAACTGGTTGATGCCTTTCTGCCCGAGTCGCCGGGTAAGCTTGACAAAAATGAAGCTCAAGCCTCAGAATAAATGCGTTGTTAATACCTCCGACCGGATGACTCAGGATGGAGAATGATTATGGAGCCAGAACAAACCAGCCTGATTGGTAAACTTACCCGCGCCCTGCCTGGGTTGAGCAGAGGGCAGAAGGCCATAGCCAACTATATTCTTTCCCATTATGAACGCGCGGCGTACATGACCGCCGCCCGGATCGGTGAGGAAGCTGCCGTCAGCGAATCCACAGTGGTCCGCTTTGCGATGGAACTGGGTTTCGATGGTTATCCGCATTTTCAAAAAGTCTTGCAAGAGGAGCTCAAAGTGCGCCTGACCTCGGTTCAACGGATGAAGGCCTCCCTCAAGCTGACCGATCGAGATGATATTCCGGGCGCTGTTTTACTCGCTGACCAGGAAAAACTTAAGAAAACCCATGAGCTGCTTGACCGCAATGCCTTTAACCGCGCGGTCGATCTGATTTTGGACGCCCGTAAGATTTACATTCTCGGGGTGCGCAGTTCGGCCCCGCTGGCGGCTTTTCTGGGCTTTTATTTTAATCTGATCTTTGATAATGTGCGTCTGGTTCATACGACCAGTGTCAGTGAATTGTTTGAGCAGATTTTATCTGTACGGCAGGGGGATGTGGTGATCGGAATCAGCTTTCCGCGTTATTCCAGGCGGACCATCCGAGCCATGTCCTATTCGCGCTCAACCGGCGCGACCGTGATCGCCCTGACCGACAAAGCCGACAATCCGATCGCTAAAAATGCCGATGTTTGTCTGCTGGCTCCCAGCGACATGACATCCTTTGTGGATTCGCTGGTTGCGCCTTTGAGTGTCATCAATGCCCTGATCGCGGCCATTGGCTATAAACGGCAGGATACTGTCAGTCAAACCTTGGAGAAACTGGAACGAATCTGGGATGAATATGAGGTTTATGATAAAGGCGATTTGACAAACGGCTGAAAGCAGGTTGAATCATGAAATCAGATCGAATGACCATTGCTCTGGACGGTCCGTCCGGGGCCGGCAAGAGTACCGTCGCGGGTTTGTTGGCAAAAAAACTGGGCATTTTGCATCTTGATACCGGCGCAATGTACCGGGCTGTCGGACTTAAAGCTCTTCGCACCGGCCTCTCGACTGATGACGAAGAGGCTGTGCGGCGGATGCTTGAAACCACCAAACTGGAAGTTGCCTTCTCGGATGACCGACAGCGCGTGTTCCTTGATGGTGAGGACGTGTCCACGGCCATCCGGACGCCGGAGGTCTCACTGGCGGCTTCGGATTTCAGCAAGCTGCCGGTCGTGAGATATAAATTAGTTGAATTACAGCGGCAAATGGCCGATCGTCAATCCTTGATTCTGGATGGCCGCGACATTGGCACCTATGTTCTGCCTCAGGCCACCTGTAAAATTTTTCTGACCGCCGATCCGGCCGAACGTGCCCGCCGGCGTCTTTTGGATCTTCAGGCTGCCGGTGACCACAGCGCCACCCTGGAGCAAGTGTTGCAGGATATTGAATACCGTGACCGCCAAGATGCCGGCCGGGCGCTGGCTCCCCTTCGCCAGGCAGAGGATGCTTTTTTAGTGGATAGTACCGGCTGCAGTGTTGAGGAGGTTGTTGACCGCATTATGTTTTATATAGAGAGGATCCGGCATGGGTCGTGAAAACCGGACACCCACCGGAAAGGCCAATGTATTGTTTCGCCGGGTGGCCCGTGCTGTCGCCTGGATCTATATTCGTCTTTTTTATCGTCTGTCCTTTACGGGTTTGGAGAATGTCCCGGACAGCGGCCCGGCAATCCTGGTGGCCAACCACACCGGCGGCAGAGATATTTTGGCAATCCACACGGCAATCAAACCTTGGATTCATTGGGTGGCTAAAAGAGAGCTGTTTAAACGCAAACTATTCAGAGTCGTTCTTTTAAAACTTGGCGGTATACCCGTCGACCGCAAAAAAGCCGACTTAACGGCGGCTCGCGAAATCGTTTCTGCTCTGCGCAACAACCAAATCGTCGGTGTTTTTCCTCAAGGAACGCGGGTTCGCCCTGACCGTATTCCATATGTTGTTCCGCGAAGCGGCGCGATTCGTTTTGCCATAAAAACCAATTCCCCGATCCTGCCGGTCGGTATCAGTGCTCCCTTTCGGCTCGGTGGCAGAGTTCATATAGCATTCGGAAAGCCGATCAACCTGGAGATGCCTGCCGGCAACCCTTATGATGCCGACCTGCTTGATGAGTTGGCTGTTGATGTGATGCGAAAGGTTTATGCATTGGTCGGCTATGACTACCGGTTGGCCGTCCGAAAAGGAGAGGCACCGTTATGAATATCATTCTGGCTCGCACATCCGGGTTCTGTTTTGGCGTCAAGCATGCCGTGGATACGGCCTACCAATTATCCGAGCCGGGACAGCAGGCGGATCAACCTCCCATATACATGCTGGGCGAACTGATCCATAATCGCCAGATTGTCGAGGAGCTCAAAGAGCGAGGCCTTCTTTTGGCCGAGCGTGAAGATGATATTCCGGCCGGTTCACGGGTTTTGATTCGCGCTCACGGCGTTCCGCCGGCCACCATTTGCAATCTTGAAAGCCGTGACTGCCAGATTACCGACTGCACTTGTCCGTTTGTCACCAAAATCCATCGCATCGTCAGGCAGGCATGGCAGCAGGGCAAACAAATCATTATTGCCGGAACCCCAACCCACCCGGAGGTGGTCGGGATCAACGGTGAGTGCGAGAACAGCGCGCTTATCCTAGATGCGACCGCACAGGCGGAAAAGATGAATTTTAATACAGAAAATTGGATTTTAGTTGCTCAAACAACCTTTTCATTCAATGAATATAAAAAAATACGTCAAGTTCTCAAGAAAAAAATTGCAAAATTGGAGATATTTGATACAATATGTAGTACGACTGAAAACAGGCAAAAGGAAGCCTACGAGATTGCCGATCAGGTCGATACCATGTTGGTTATCGGCAGTTCACGCAGTTCAAACACCATCAAGCTTCTGGAAATCTGCCAAAGTCGTTGTGGCGACACGCATCTGATTGAACAACCTGACCAAGTCAGGGCGCTTTTGAGAGAGCGCTCACTGAAAGGTCGGACGGTGGGCATTACAGCTGGGGCGTCGACACCAGAACGTGTAATCAGGGAGGTTATCCAAACAATGACGGAGAACGACGGTTTGCAGAACCAGCAGGAACAGGCTGATGTCAGCTTTTCAGATTTTATCGACAACATTCCCCATTTGAAAAGAGGAGCGATCGTGAAAGGGACCATCATCCGCTATGATGATGATACCGTTTATGTCGATGTGCGCGATAAAACTGAGGGAAGGATTCCTCGCCATGAGTTTGATGGCGATCCGGATTTTGATCTGGACCGGGCCATTGAAGATCGTGTTGAAATCGATGTCTATGTCCGCAACATCCGCAATTCGGATATGGGCAAGGAAATCAGCCTTTCCAAGGCCAGGGTCGATTTCGGCAAATACAAGGCTCTGATTGAAGAGGCTTACAATGAAAAGACGCCGATTACCGTTAAGATCGTTAATGTGGTCAAGGATGGTGTTATCGCGACCTACGGCGGTGTTGACATCTATGTTCACCGCACCCAGCTTGAAATGGGTATTGTCGATGATCTTGAGCACTACAGGGAACAAACGATGGACATTCTTGTCACGCAGTATGACCCGGATAGACGTCGGCTTAGGGTTTCCGGCTCTCGTCGGGCCCTGCTGTCGATTGAGCGAAAGGCCAAAGCGGAGGAATTATGGAAGACCATTGAGATCGGCAAGGAATACGACGGAGTTGTTCGTAGCCTGACCGATTTCGGCGCCTTTGTCGATATCGGAGGTGTCTATGGTTTGGTGCATATATCTGAGCTTTCTTGGAATCGGATTCGCCACCCATCAGAAGTGGTTAATGTCGGTGATGAAATCCATGTTTTTGTCAAGGATTTTGACGCGGAACGCAAGCGGATCTCCCTAGGCTACAGGCGTCCGGAGAACGACCCGTATCGTGATGTCGAAAGCCGGTTCCCGGTAGGTTCCATCGTGCACGGCATCGTCGTTCGGATGTTCCCGTTCGGCGCTTTCGTTGAAATTGCCCCCGGTGTCGATGCCCTTTGTCATATTTCGCAGATCGCCAACGTCAGACTGGCCAAGCCCAACGATGTTTTGGCGGAAGGCATGGAGATCTACGCGCGCGTTCTGGAAGTGAGCAATGAGGCTCGCCGGATCAGCATCAGCATCAAAGAAGTGGAGCCCATCAATCCTCCCGGATACGGAGATTCCGTCGCTCCCACAACCTACCAGGATACGTTTGATCAAGTGGTAACCAGCGATGTGATCGAAACCACCGTTTCTGATGAAGATGCAGCCGCCGATGCTGCTGCCGAGCCGGCCGAGGCTGCCGAAGCAACTGAGGTTGCCGAAACCGAAGATGCGGCTGCAGAAGCGGATGTCGTTGAGCCGGCCGATGCTGCCGAAACCGAGAATGTGGTTGCGGATGCTGTTGAATCGACAGAAGTTGCCGATAACGAAAGTGATGTGGCAGCCGCCGATGTCGCTGTTGCCGACAAAGCCGAGGCTGAAGAAGAGGAAGCAAATTGATCGGCAACTATTGAACAATCTTTAAAACCGCTGCCCGAAATCCCGCGGCGGTTTTTTATTCGAAGTAATGAAAGTCTGATTTGAGCAGGGCCAGACGAATCACATCTTTCCAGGATTGGCCATGGTAAAGTCCTTGCCGATCGATGCCCTCTTCCCGGAACCCAAGTAGCTTCAAGAGACGAAGGCTTTGCTGGTTCCCCTGGACACAACGGGCGGTTATCCGATTGAGCCGATAGCCGGCAAAAAGCCATGCGATCACGTTGGACAAAACTTCCGGCATCAGACCTCGTCCGCTGAGCAATCGATCGATGGAAAAACCGATTTCACAGCTGGAATAGGGCAACGGTTTTATTTCTTGACAGGAAATGTGACCGGCCAGCCAATCCGGACGTTCCGGCCAGAAAAGCAGAAAATCATGTTGGCGACCGCGGGCTTGAGCCGCCAGAGCATCGAAGACATAACGGTGCCAGCTCGAGGATCCGTTGGAATCGACCGACGTGAGGATATTCCAGCGCTCAATATGATCTTTGTTTCGTTGGTAATAATCATTCAGCAGGGAAATATGCATGGGCTGGAGTACACAGATATTGAGTCGGCCGGATTTGGTCAGTGGAGCTGGCGAAGCCGGTGGCCGATCGTCGGCCAAACGGACATAATGCAGGTGGTCCTGCCAGCGATTGTTGATCTTCAGATAACGGGGCGACAGCCCTTCACAGCGAAAACCGAGCCTTTCGGCCAATGTGATGGACCGGCTGTTGGTTGGCATGATGCTGGCTTGGATGCGATGCAGGCGAAAATCTTCAAGCAGCACACGAATCGCGGCTTGTCCGGCCTCCAGCGCGAGGCCTTTACCTTGGACAGCCTGATCCAGATGATAAGCCGTGTAGCAGGAACGAAGGCAACCGTAGATGATGTCGGTGAAGGCAAACCGGCCGATAATTCGCTCGGGTTCATTCCGTCGGAAAAGCCAGAAAGGGAGAGCCCGACCGGCTAAAAAGTCGGAATGCTCATCAGCCAGGCCGGCCCTTTGCTCTTCCAGGCGAAAGACCCGATTGCTGCGGGCGGCAAACCAAGGCTGATGAAAAGACCGATTACGAACATAATAGTCGAGAACCGCAGACGCTGCTGAGCTGTCCAAGATGCGTAGCTGAAGGCGCGGTGTGTTGAGTACAAAAGAATCAGTCATGGGTGGCGTCCGGGTCGTCTTCGGGCGGATCATCAGCAGATTCATCAGCCATCGCTGCTGAATCGTAATCGGTTTCTTCCTCGGGATCGTTGCTCCCTAAAAAATCCGTCGGTTCTTGATTCAAGCATGTGGGATGGAGATGGCAGTACAGGCCATGATAAAGTCCTTTACTGGTAGCCGATTGGCCACAAACGACGCAGGCATCGGCAGGCAGCTCGCAAAGCGACATCATACCCGAGATTTGTCCCAAAATGTAGGCCATCCTGTCGGCGGTCAACGGCAGCAGCCCTTCTCGAATTCGAACACAGAGAAAATTATCTGCCAGGTCGTAGTTACGAAGGCGGAGTTCGTCAAAATTCTCATCCAGAAACCGGATCAAGCCTTGCAAAGAATCAGGGCTGATTCCGGCCAGGGAAGTGATGAATGCTTTAAAACGCTTTCCCTCCAAGCCGGTGAACAGATAACCGTTGTACTCGCCAAAAACGGTTTGCTCATCAGTATGAACTTTCCAATTATTATTTCCGGCCAGTTTTATCAATTGTGCGGACAACATACGTTTCTCCTTTGCCATTTGCAAGTGGTTTAAGATTGATAATATGACCATTATAAACATCTTTTCCGGATTTGTATGCGTTCCGTATTTATTAAGCTTTTATTTGCTTTTATTAAGCGGCAAAAGGACAAGGACAAGAAATGATTGCTTGATTTGCCTGCTTATTCATGATAGAATTGCCAAGGTTCAAATACACACACGGGTAATATAACCTGTTGACGATCAATCAGATCTGCGACAACCCGTGGCGGAAAAAACAGGAGGAAACCATCGATGGCTGTAATCAGCATGAAGCAACTACTCGAAGCGGGTGTTCATTTCGGGCACCAGACCCGCCGTTGGAACCCCAAAATGGCGGAGTACATTTATACCGAACGGAACGGCATTTACATCATTGATTTGCAAAAGACGGTTCGGAAGATCGAAGAGGCGTATATGGCGGTTCGCCATATCGCCATGAACGGCGGCACAGTGCTTTTTGTCGGTACCAAAAAACAAGCTCAGGATTCAATTCGGGAAGAGGCCGAACGTTGCGGGATGTATTATATCAATAACCGTTGGCTGGGCGGCACTTTGACCAATTTCGCAACCATCCGCAAGCGGATCAAACGCCTTGAGGAACTGACAGCCATGCAGGAAAACGGCACCTTTGAAGTCCTGCCGAAAAAAGAAGTGGCCAAGCTCAAGCTGGAAATGGATAAACTTGAGAAAAATCTTGGCGGCATCAAGGATATGGATCGACTGCCTTCCTGTGTGTTTGTCGTCGACCCGCGCAAGGAGCATATCGCAGTCCGGGAGGCCCGCCGACTGGGTATTCCGATTGTCGGCATTGTCGACACCAACTGCGATCCGGACGAGGTTGATTTCATCATTCCCGGCAATGACGATGCCATTCGCGCGGTCAAGCTGATCGCCGGAAAAATAGCTGATGCCGTGATCGAAGGCCGACAGGGCGAGCAGTTTGAAGCCGATGAGGACGATGACGAGCCCGCCGATGATGAAGCTTTTGAAGTTGACGAGGAAGAAGCCGACTGAGAGTTTTTTCAAACATACGCTTGACAGCGTCGAAACAGTAGGAGGATTTGAAATGTCCGTTACAATAGAGATGATCAAAGAACTGCGCGCAAAAACCGGCTCAGGCATGATGGATTGTAAGAAGGCGCTGACCGAGAGCCAAGGCGATATGGAAAAGGCGCTGGTTTGGTTGCGTGAAAAGGGAATCAGCTCAGCCGACAAGAAAATGACACGCATCGCCGCTGAGGGCATTGTCGATGCCTATATCCATGCCGGCGGCCGGATCGGCGTCTTGATTGAGGTCAATATTGAAACCGATTTTGCCGCCAAGAACGAAGATTTCCGTCGGATGGTTCGTGACATTGCCATGCAGGTTGCGGCCATGGCTCCCCGCTGGGTCAGTAAAGAGGACGTTCCGGCCGATGAATTGGAGAAGGAGCGTGAGATTGTTCGCAATCAAGCACTGAACGAGGGCAAGCCGGAGAAGATCGTTGACAAAATTGTCGATGGCCGCATGGCAAAGTTCTATCAGGATAACTGCTTGGTCGAGATGCCTTTTGTCAAGGACGACAGCAAGACGGTCGGCACGCTGGTCAAGGAAATGATCGCAACGATCGGTGAAAAAATCACGATTCGTCGTTTTGTCCGTTTTGAGATGGGTGAGGGGTTGCAGAAAAAAGAGGAAGATTTTGCAGCCGAAGTCCTGAAACAGATTAAATGATCCTTTAACAGATCAAGAAGAGGAACATGGATACCATGTTCCTTTTTTTTAAGACCGGGAGGTGCGCAGATATGGCGGTTAAGTATAAAAGGATTCTTCTCAAACTCAGCGGAGAAGCTCTGGCAGGGAAAAAGGGTCAGGGCTTGGACAATGAAACCCTTCAAGCTATTGGGAAAACGATTTACCAACTGACCGAAAAAGGTGTCGAAACCGCTATCGTGGTCGGCGGCGGCAATTTCTGGCGGGGAAGAACCAGCGAGGGCATGGATCGCGTCACCGCCGATCATATCGGTATGTTGGGAACCGCGATGAACGCCCTGGCTTTGTCCGATGCTTTGGAGCAGGCCGGGTGTGTCACCCGTGTCCTCAGTGCCATTGAAATGCGTCAGTTCTGCGAACCGTATATCCGAAAGAGAGCCATTCGTCATTTGGAAAAGGGCCGGGTGGTTATTTTTGCCTGTGGCACCGGCAATCCGTTTTTCTCGACGGATACCGCCGCGGCTTTACGCGCTTCCGAAATAGAAGCCGACATTATTCTTAAAGCCACCGTTGTTGACGGTGTTTATGACAAGGATCCGAAAAAGCATTGTGATGCTGTCCGTTACAAAACCGTCAGTCATGATGAGGTTCTTCGTCTCAGTCTGGGGATCATGGACGCTACCGCGGCGGCTTTGTGCCGGGACAATCGGGTTGCCATTGCGGTCTTCAGCATGAGCGATCCGCAGAACATTATCAGGATTGTCGACGGGGATGAAATCGGCACGATTGTCATGTGATGAACGCTCCAATCACCTTGTATCGTTTGCAAAACCGCGCGCCGTGGTTTTCCTTTCTGCCATCTGCCCGCGATTGTTCATAATCTGTTATAATGATCCTACCGATTGCTGACTTGGAGGTAATAGTATGGCCATGATTGAGATCACCAGGGAATCTTACCAGCCTTATGAAGAGAACATGGGTAAAACCATCAATGTATTAAATGAAAATTTGAATGCGATTCGCGCCGGCCGTGCTAATCCCAGGGTCCTCGATCGGATTACCATCGATTACTATGGTGTCCAGACACCGATCAACCAGGTGGCTAACATCCAAGTTCCGGAACCACGGCTGATTACGATTACCCCCTGGGATCCAACCACCCTCAAGGCAGTCGAAAGAGCCATCCAAGCATCCGATCTGGGTATTAATCCTGCCAATGACGGGAAGCAGCTGCGATTGGTTTTTCCCACTCTGACCGAGGAACGGCGCAGAGATTTGGTTAAAATTGTCAACCGATATGGTGAAGATGCAAAGATTGCCATCAGGAATATTCGCCGGGACGGCATTGACAAGCACCGGGGATATCTCAAGCGAAAAGAATTGACCGAAGATAATCTGGCTCAATTTGAAGCCGAAATACAGAAAATAACCGATCGCTTTGTCGCCGAGATTGACACAATTACGGCGGAAAAAGAAAAAGATCTGATGGAGATCTGACAATCCGACACAAAAAGCTTATTGGGATGCCGGGTGCCAGTCGCCCGGTTCTTGTTTGAAAGGAACGTCATGAGCCGTCTGGTTGATATTTTTAAAACTAAAAACAAGCGCCGACTCAAGCGCACAGCCAAGGTCGATCTCCGGATACCCGTTCATTTGGCCGTAATCATGGATGGCAATGGCCGTTGGGCCCGGAAGCGCGGCCTGCCGCGGACCGCAGGCCATCGGGCCGGAGCGGAAAATTTAGAAAATGTTTGTGAAGCCTGTATTGAGCAGGGCATTCAATATTTGACTGTCTATGCTTTTTCCACGGAAAACTGGTCCCGGCCGACCGAAGAGATCGACACCCTGATGGATCTTTTTATTGAATTTATTCATCGTTTTGATACCAAGATGGCCCGGGAGGGAATCCGGCTTCGTTTTTCCGGTGATTTGGCCGGATTGCCCGCCCACCTGCAAAGCACCATCTCCCACGCAGAGGAAAACTCCCGTCATCGTGACAGGCTGCAGCTGATTATCGCCCTCAACTATGGCGGCCGCCGCGAGCTGGCCCAGGCTTGCCGCAAACTGGCGGAACAGGTCCGCAGCGGGAAGATTGAACCGGACACCATTGATGAAAACCTGGTGCGTTCGGCTCTTTATTTGCCGGATGTACCCGATCCGGATTTGATTATCCGACCGAGCGGCGAACAGCGGCTTTCTAATTTTTTGATCTGGCAATCTGCCTATTCTGAATTTTGGTTTTCCGATGTCCTTTGGCCGGACTTCAACCGGGAACATCTGCTGGCCGCCCTTGAGGCCTACACGATGCGAGACCGTCGATTTGGAGGCTTGAAGCAGATATGAGACAGCGCATAATCACCGGTACGCTTTTTACTTTTGCTGTCGCGGCTTTTATCATCCCCGGCTACTGGGTTGCATGGCCGCCAATCATTCTTTTTGTCATCGTGGCTCTTCTGACCTCTCAGGAGCTGACCCTTGCTTTACGCCGTCGAGGTTTGCGGCCTAACGGGTTTATGGCTTCGGCCGGAAGCTTGGTGATGCTGCTGCCGCTTCTTGGGGCGGCGCTGTTCCGCAATGGGCGGGACGGAAAGGTTGCCGGCCTGATCGGTCAGGTGGCGGGTGGGCTGTCATTGATGGCTTTCGGCCTGTTGACCGTCATGCTTTTTACGGTCACCGCCATCGTGTTGAAACGAGGGGCAAAGGGTTTGCCCGATGCCGTGGCAACGGCCGCAATTATAGGTTATGTCGCATTCCCGTTAGGCTGTCCGGTCCTGCTGTCGATTGAAATCAGCGGCGGTTATGTTTGGCTGCTGGTCGGATTGGTTTCACCTTGGATTTCCGATTGCTTTGCCTATTTTACCGGCAGCTTGATCGGAAAACGTCCGATCGTGCCGGCTATCAGTCCCAAAAAGACCGTCGAAGGCTTTTGGGGCGGTATGGTTGGCTGTATGCTGGTCATCCCCCTTGTCTTTGTCCTGTTCGGCCATCGCTTGGGCCCGATTACCGGCTGGTGGCCGGTTGTGATCTTTGCCATGGCCAGCGGTCTCCTGCTCAGTTTGGTTTCTCAGTTGGGTGACTGGTTGGCTTCCGGTATCAAGCGCTGGTGCCGCGTCAAAGATTTCGGCAGCATTTTGCCGGGTCATGGCGGCATTCTTGATCGTTTCGACAGTGCATTTTTTACCTTGCCGGTTTCTCTGATTCTGGCCGTCTTGTTCCAGCTTTTGGTAACAGGATGAAGCCGGTAATTATAAAGGAGTTTCATTCATGACCGATTCGATCATTATTCTTGGCTCAACCGGATCAATCGGCACGCAGGCTCTGGAGGTCTGCAGCCACTTGGGAATTTCGGTTACGGCTCTGGCGGCCGGCCATCAAATTGATCGGCTGGCACAGCAGATTCGCCGTTGGCATCCGACTCTGGTCAGCGTTGCCGATGCCCAAGGCGCCGGCCGATTGGCCGAGCGGTTGGCGGATTACCCCCGGACGCTTCGGATTGTGCACGGACGGGAAGGCCTGCTTGAAGTCGCTACCTGTTCCGGCGCCGACCTGGTTTTGGCGGCAATGGTCGGCGTAGCCGGACTTGAGCCGGTTCTGCACGCGATCCGAGCCGGTAAAAACATTGCCTTGGCCAACAAAGAGACCCTGGTTGCCGGCGGATCGCTGGTCATGCCTTTGCTGCAGAAATATGGCCGGAATCTTTATCCTGTCGACAGTGAACATTCGGCGATCTGGCAATGTCTGGCCGGTTCTTCCGCCGCAAATCTCAGGCGCATTTTCCTAACCGCCTCCGGCGGCCCCTTTCGTGGTCGTTCAATCCGGGAATTGTCCGTCGTCACCAGGGAAGAGGCTCTGCGACATCCGACCTGGCGAATGGGTGGAAAAATAACCGTCGATTCGGCTACCTTGATGAACAAAGGGCTGGAGGTCATCGAAGCCAGCTGGTTGTTTGATTGTCCTGCCGAACGCATTGAAGTGGTGATTCATCCGCAAAGCATCATTCACTCCATGGTGGAAATGCAGGATGGTTCGGTTCTGGCGCAGATGGGCTTCCCGGACATGAAACTGCCCATCCAATTGGCTTTGACCTGGCCGGAACGGCTGCCGTCCCCTCAGCCGGCCTTTGATCCTTTTGATCCGCGAGCCAGCCGGCTGACCTTTGAGCCGCCGGATCGCAAAACTTTTCGTCTGTTGGATCTGGCTTATATGGCCTGCAACCGGGGCGGCTCAATGCCTGTTGTGCTCAATGCGGCCAATGAAGCGGCTGTTGGCCTCTTTCTTGACGGTGCGATCAGTTTTCCGGCCATAGCCGATCGGGTGGAGCAATGTCTGAATAAACACGAAGCCTCAGGCTTTGTGACAGGTTTTGGCTTTGATGATATGATTGAACTGGATCGCTGGGCGCGAGATTTTGTTAAGGAGTTATAACCAATGGGCATTGTCGTCGGACTTTTAATTCTCAGTATTATGATGATTGTCCACGAACTGGGACATTTTTTGACCGGTCTGCGGCTGGGCTTTAAAATAGAAGAATTTTCACTTTTTATGGGGCCGGTTCTGTTCTCCAGAACCCGTCGCGGCATTAAATACAGCATTAAACTCTTTCCTATCGGTGCTTCGGTTCGCTTTGCCGGTGAATATACCGACGATTTAGTGCCGGGAGACGACGATCCGGGGCATTTTTTCAATCGACCGAAATGGGCGCGGGCCATTGTTATCGGCACCGGACCGGCTCTTAATTTTTTGTCCGGGATTCTGGCCTTTTTTATTATGTTTGCCTCTTTTGGCTATACCATACCTGTGATTGCCCGTGTCAACAGCGATACATTGGCCTACGAGGCCGGTTTGCAGGCAGGGGATCGGATCATTGCCATGGAGGGCGAATCCATTCGAACCACCCTTGACTTTGGCGGCCGGGAGATGTTTTTGGCGGCTGACCAGCCCATGCAGCTGCGTATTCAGTCTCCGGATGGTTCGATTCGCGAAACCACCCTCGTGCCGGTCACGGTGGACGGTTATCGATTGGGGATTACCGTCGATCTGTCCGGGACCGATACCGGTGTTCGGATCAGTTCGGTTGACGAGAAATCAAACAACGGAAATCCGGTGTTGCGCGTCGGCGATATTTTGTTGTCGGTTAACGGGGTCCCATACGGGGACGGTGGTTTTTCGCAGGCTGTCGAGGATAGTGCCGGCCATCCCCTGCGTGTGCTGGTCAAGCGGGACGGACAAGATCTGGAACTTGAGATGGTGGCTACACAATACCAATACTATTTGCCCAGAGGCATTTATTTTGAATCGAGCAAAGCCCTTATTCCGGCAATCGGGCAGTCGTTCCTTTGGAGCTGGTCCATTATCAAAGTGACACTGCGCAGCGTCGGCATGATGTTCACCGGAGCCATCAAACCGCAAGAGGCTCTATCCGGCCCGGTGGGTGTCGTCACGATCATCAGCGATGTCATTTCTGCCAAGCAGCCGCTGGCGGATAAGGTCTATCAGCTGTTGTGGCTGTTTGCGCTGATCTCGGTCAGCCTCGGCTTTATGAACCTGCTGCCGATACCGCCGTTGGACGGTAATCATCTGATTTTAATCGTGATCGAGGCCATTCGGGGCAAACGGTTGTCGGAAAAGATGCAAAACATTATCGGGATGGCGGGTCTGGCCTTGATTATTTTGTTGGCCGCAGCCGGTTTGTTGTTTGATGTAATGAGGCTGGTGAGTCGATGATCCGGCGACGTTATTCCAAGACGGTCCGGGTTGGCCGGCTTCTGATCGGTGGTCAGGCTCCGGTGGTTATCCAGTCCATGAACAACACCGATACCAGAAATGTCGAGGCGACATTGTCGCAGATCCGACAGTTGGCCGAGGCGGGTTGCGCCTTGACTCGCGTGGCTGTTCCCGATATGGAAGCTGCCGAGGCTCTGGCCAAGATTCGCCGGTCATCGCCGTTGCCGATCGTTGCGGACATCCATTTTGATTATCGCCTGGCGCTTGCCGCCATTGAATCCGGTGCCGACAAGATTCGCATCAACCCGGGCAATATCGGCGGCGCCGACCGGGTCAGGCAGGTTGCCGAGTCGGCTCGCGCGCACGGTATTCCCATTCGGGTCGGTGTTAATTCCGGTTCACTCAGCCGAGCCATGCTGGATCGGTATCAGGGGATCAACGCCCGGTCCATGGTCGCCTCGGCTTTGGAAGCCGTGGCCATGTTGGAGGCCGTCCGATTTACGGATCTGGTGATCTCCATCAAAGCATCCGACCCGTTGTTGACTATTGAAAGTTACCGGCTTTTAGCCGACAAGACAGACTATCCCCTTCATGTTGGCGTAACCGAAGCCGGAACCCGCTATGAGGGAGTGATCCGTTCCAGTGTGGGAATTGGCGCGTTGCTGGCAGAGGGAATCGGCGATACGATCCGAGTTTCTTTGACCGCCGACCCGGTGGAGGAGGTACGGGCGGCACGTGCCATTCTTCGGTCATTGGCTCTTACGTCCGGCGGCCCCCGGGTCATCAGTTGCCCGACTTGTGGACGGACCGAGGTCGATTTGCAGCGCATTGCCGAGGAGGTTGAAAATCGGCTGCAGGCTTATGACTGTCCAATCGAGGTCGCGGTGATGGGTTGCGCGGTCAACGGCCCCGGAGAAGCCGCGCATGCCGATGTCGGCATCGCCGGTGGAAAAGGTGAGTTTTTGATTTTCAGCCGGGGCGATATTTTGCGTAAAGTCCCCCAAGCCGAAGCCGTCGAGGCTCTGATGGCCGAAATTGACAAAATAATCCTACGAAAAGACAACCAGAGGAGCAACGATGAGTAAATGCAGGCATCACTATATCACCTTGTCAAAATAATCCTCGGGGACCAACCGATCCTCAATAAGGTTGCGGAATGCGGCGGTCTGATAACCGGTATTACGGTGCGAAAAA
The DNA here is from genome assembly GCA_012519875.1 of Clostridiaceae bacterium. Lineage (GTDB taxonomy): Bacteria > Bacillota > Clostridia > Saccharofermentanales > UBA5734 > UBA8949. Next base: position 21,698 of record JAAYPL010000029.1, read on the forward strand.
ACAACACGATTTGGGTTAATTGCCTTTTGGAAAAACCTTGCCCGGCAGAGCTGTTGTGTGAAGTTGAACAAAGTCTCGAGCAGGCACTGGATGTTGCGGAGGTGATCTTGCGGCAGCAATACGGCCGGAGTCTGACCGCCGAGCAAAGTAGCGAATATGCCGCCGCTCTTCGCCCCTGGCTGATCCGTCATTTATGGAAAACCGATGCTTCCCAAGCCTCCATGCTTGCTCATGGTGATTTTCAGCCTGCCGATCGTTCGGTCAATATCTATTTGCCGGATGCGTGTTGCCGGTCGATTGCAGCTGAGACCATGACCTTTATTGATCGGATTTTTCATGAACATATCGCCGCCAAAACCGTTTTCACATTATGTTCATCTCTGGATGATTTGGTCGAATATACCCGGAAAATGAACGACAGGCATCGACTTGAAGCCAATCAGGCCATGGCCTGTGCTACTCTGGTCAACCGATCGTCGCCGTCCAAGAAACCCGCCCCGCAAAACAAAAAAATGCGAACCCCTCGTCGTCAACCCAAGACGGAAGGTTTAATCTGGGGGAAAATGCACTCGGAACTCAAGCCAACGCCGATCAGCGGCCTGAGCAGTGAGTCCGGTTTGGTTCTGCTTGAAGGCAAGGTGTTTGATTTTGAGAGCCGCGTAGTCAGCAGCGGCACACGTGTGCTGATTAAATTCGGTCTCACGGATTATCAGAACTCAATCGGCTGCATCTTATTTTTAAAACCGGAAGATCGGGAAGCCGTCGAAGAAAATCTGGTCGATGCCTGGATCCGGATCAACGCCGAGATTTCGTTTGATTCACAATTTGCCAAAGATCTGCAGGCCCGTGTCCTTGGCCTGCAAAGGGCTGAGCCGCCGCCGCCGCGTCAGGATACCGCGGTCCACAAACGTATTGAACTCCATGCTCATACCAAAATGAGCGCCAAAGATTCGGTTGCCGACGCGACCGATCTGGTCAAGGCAGCAGCAGCTTTCGGACAACCGGCTCTGGCGATTACCGACCATGGTGTTGTTCAGGCGTTCCCGGATGTGGCCGCCGCCGCGGCCGATCTGGCGGCGAAAGGTCAACCGATCAAGATCATTTACGGTCTGGAGGCTTATCTGGTTGATGATGGTCCGGCTGTAGCCTGGCAAGCCGAGAAGGATAGCCTGGCCAACGGCTTTATTGCTTTGGATGTCGAAACCACAGGCTTGGATCCGACGAAGGACCGCCTGATCGAAGTGGCTGCTTGCCGGTTCAAGCCCGACGGCAAGGGTGGCTTTGCGCCGGAAGAATCTTTGATCAGCTTGGTTAATCCGGGTATCGCGGTTCCGGATAAATCCAGGGAGCTGACCGGTATCAGCACCGAAATGCTTCGCGAAGCGCCGGAGGTTTTTACTTTTTTGGAACAATTGGTTTCATTCATAGGCGACTGTCCGGTCGTGGCTCATAATGCCCTTTTTGACCTTGACTTTTTGCGGTGCGAAGGGTTCCGGACGCGCAAACCTGATGACCCCAGACTCAAGTTCAACCAACCGCTGATTGATACGCTGGCGCTGGCTCGGGCCATGCTGCCCCATTTGCCGGACCACAAACTGGATACGGTCAGCCGCGATCTGTCGATCGATTTGGATCATCACCATCGGGCCGGCTCCGGTGCGATTGCCTGCGGTATGATTTTCAACATACTCTTTTCCCGAAGCGGTGCCAAAAACCTTGTGGACCTCAACCGAAAGCTGGGTCATCAGTCCCGGGAGGAGATCCTTGATCATAAGCGGACCATCAATCATGTTGTTCTGCTGGCCAGAAATGATGTCGGTTTATATCATTTGTACCGGCTGGTGTCGGCATCTCATATGCAATATTTTCACACACGCCCCCGCATCCCCAAAAGCCTGCTCCGGTATTTCCGTACCGGTCTGCTGGTTGGCGGCGCTTGCGAAGCCGGCGAAATTTTTCAGTCTGTACTGCAGATTTACCGGCAATCGGGAAATGACCTTGCCAAGGCTATGAGCCGTCTTTGCGCTCCTGACCTTGTCAGGCTGGTGCGCTTTTACGATTACCTTGAAATACAGCCGGTTGCCAACAATGCGTTTTATCTCAGAGATCCGGCCAGCGGTCTGACGTCGGTTGAAGATCTCATGAACCTGAACCGATTGATCGTTGAATTGGCCGGGCAGAATAAAAAACCGGTCTGCGCCACCTGCGATGTGCACTTTATCCAGCCCCATGACGCCCAGTTCAGGCGCATCCTCATGACCGACATGGGTTATACCGACGCCGAGCTGCAGGCCGAACTCTTCTTACGGACCACCGACGAAATGCTGGAGGAGTTCGCCTATCTCGGAGAAAAACGGGCGCATGAGGTGGTGGTGTCCCATCCGGCAGATATCGCCGATCGTGTGCAGGAAGGGCTTAAACCTTTTCCCGAAGGTTCTTTCCCACCGATCATCACCTCGGCAGCCGATGAAATCCGTCAGCTGACCTGGGATACGGCTCACGCTGTTTATGGATTTGAAGGAGAATTGCCGCATCTTGTGAAGCAGCGTATCGACCAAGAGCTGTCCTCCATCATTGATAACGGTTTTGCGATTATGTATTACATCGCCTACAAACTGGTCAAAAAATCCAATGATGACGGCTATATCGTCGGTTCGCGGGGTTCGGTCGGCTCTTCTCTCGTGGCCACTCTCTGCGGCATTTCCGAGGTCAACCCGCTGCCGCCTCACTATATCTGCCCGGATTGCCATTACAGTATATTTGATACAACCGGTGCTTACGGATCGGGTTATGATCTGCCGGCTCGCGCCTGCCCCATGTGCGGCGCGCCA
>JAAYPL010000030.1 GCA_012519875.1 Clostridiaceae bacterium
CCAGAACTCGATCGGCCATTCGCAAACCAAGGCAAGTGAATCCGTCAAAAACGAATGCGCTGCACAAGATGACAACAAAGCGACAGATCAGACGAGCAAGTTGGATGACCTTCGCCAGTGCATTAAGTTGAAAGGATTCGTATTGGTTCAGGCCGCTGGTCGTTGTCAGCGCCGAAACCCCTTTGACCCGTGTGGACCGGATGCATTGATTCAGGCTGATGACGTCCAGATGTCCTTGTGATTCACGAGCCAATGCCAGGTCCAGACCGCCGGCCACCGGGGAATCCGGGCCGGTTGTTTTTCGCTGATCACAACCAAGAACCAGATCGACTCTCGGATTCAGAAGGTCGGCATCTATGACCAGAACATCCTCCCACTCTGCCAGCACAGCAGCCAGCTCACAGCCAAAGTCAGCATTGCCCCAGACACAGATGATGCTTGCAGGCTGTTGTGCCCGGACAATCTCTTTTTTTTCTCTGATGACGCCGGCTGTTTTTACAGTGTCGGCCGCAATATCCGAACAGCTTGAAGTAAGTGAAGCAAGGGCAAAGGCCAATTCGTCTCCATGTGCAAAGCGCCGTTCGACCTCACGATGAAGGCATCGGCAAATCAAGTGTCGGAATGCGTCCGGAAAATTTTCCAGCAGAGCCGCTGTCGGCTGCGTCCGACAAGAGGATATTGTTTGGCCGGTCATCAAGTGTAACAACACCAGCCCCAAGGCAAAAACATCACTGGCGGGAGACGGTTTGCCGATGGATTGTTCCGGCGCCGCATAGGCCGGTGTCAAGGCATGACCGGTCTGTTTTCTGATTCTCACCTGACCGTCAAGCAATTGAGACGCACCAAAGTCAATCAGGCTGACCGTGTTATCGGAACCGACCAAGATGTGGTCCGGTTTAATATCCAAGTGAACAAGGGGAAAGTCACCTTGACGATGGAGAAAACCGAGAATTTTTGCCACAGCAAGGATAATCGGCACCAGGATTTCTTGGGTCAGCGTGCCGCCTGCTTGGTTTGCCATGCAAGTCAGCGAACGGCCTTCCAAATATTCAAAAACGTACGCCGGACTGCCATCCGGGGCGACGATCCGATCAATCAGGCGTGGCAGGCTCGAATGCCTGATTTCGGCCAGCTTTTCGATTGCGGCAGGATCGGCCACCGTGTCTTCGGATCGAACCACCACCTTGGCCTGGGTTCGTTGATCAACGGCCAGCCATATTGTTCCGGTCCGATTAAAATACTGATAACAGGAATCACTGTTTTTTTGTGCGGCCATTGCTCTCTCCCGATTTTATGTGTTGCTTTAAGCATATAGAAAACGGCACCCCGAAAGGTGCCGTCCGATCGACATTATCTGCCAAAAAATTTGGCGGTCAGGCTGTTTTTTCTTCTTTGAGAATAATTTTCGGCGGTTGACTTCCCATCACGCTTTCGCGGGTAATGACACACCGGGCAACATCATTTCTCGAAGGAATATCAAACATGATGTCCAACATTATTTCTTCCAAAATGGCTCGAAGTCCACGGGCACCTGTGTTTTGTTCCATGGCTTTCCGGGCGATCTCGGCAATGGCATCCGGCTCGAAGATCAGTTCAACACCGTCCAAATCAAATAATTTCCGGTATTGCTTAAGCAGTGCGTTGCGCGGCTCTTTCATGATGCGAACCAACGCCTCCTCATCGAGAGCCTCGAGGGTCACAATGACGGGAATACGGCCAACAAATTCGGGAATCAAGCCAAATTTCAGCAAATCCTGAGGCATGATTTGTGCCAGCAGTTCGCCGACATCCCTTTCTTTTCGGCTTTCGATCCGTGCGCCAAAACCGATGGACTTCTGACCGATCCGATTCTGAATGATCTTTTCCAGACCGTCAAAGGCGCCCCCGCAGATAAACAGAATATTGGTTGTGTCGATCTGGATGAATTCCTGGTGCGGATGTTTCCGTCCACCTTGCGGCGGCACATTGGCGATGGTGCTTTCCAGGATCTTCAAAAGAGCTTGTTGAACCCCTTCACCACTGACATCCCTGGTTATCGACGGATTGTCGGATTTTCTGGCGATTTTGTCGATCTCGTCGATATAAATGATCCCACGTTGGGCACGTTCAATGTCATAATCGGCATTTTGAATCAGCTTAAGCAGTATGTTTTCGACGTCTTCGCCGACATAGCCGGCTTCGGTCAGCGCTGTCGCATCGGCGATGGCAAAGGGAACATCAAGAATCCGGGCCAGAGTCTGAGCCAGCAAGGTTTTGCCACAGCCGGTCGGGCCGACAAGCAAAATGTTGCTTTTGGTCAATTCCACGTCGTCAACAAGGTCTTCAGATTGCAATTCGGCCTTCGCGTTGGCATAGACACGCTTGTAGTGATTATAAACCGAGACAGCCAACGTTTTTTTTGCACGCTCCTGCCCGATGACATACTGGTCAAGGGCCTCCTTGATACGCATCGGGTTCATCAGATCGGCCATGTCCGGCATTGATTCGTCGGACGCAGCCGGTCTGAAATCCTCGTTCAGAATTTCATCACAAAGAGCAACACATTCATTACAGATGAAAACACCGGGACCGGCGATCAGCCGAACGACCTGGCTTTCTGATTTACCGCAAAACGAGCAGCTGATTTGGGTGTATAAATCATTATCGCCCTTAGACCGTTTGCCGCCATTACGACCACCGCTGCGCCCGTTACCCTTATTCTTGTCGTTATTATCGGGCATGATTAAATCCTTTTCTCCATGATCTGGTCAATAATTCCGTACTCAATGGCCTCCTGAGCCGACATCCAGTTATCTCGCTCCGTATCCAGCGCGACGCGGTCAAAGGGCTGTCCGGTCCGATCCGCCAAAATCCGGTTGAGGCGGTCTTTCATTTTCTGAATATGATCGGCGGCAATCCGGATGTCGGTCGCCTGCCCCTGAACCCCCCCTGACGGTTGGTGAATCATGATCTCGGCATTAGGCAGGGCAAAACGCTTGCCCCGCGTGCCGGCGGCCAGGAGGAATGCTCCCATACTGGCAGCCATGCCCATGCAGATGGTCTGGACATCAGCCTTAATGTATTGCATGGTGTCATAAATCATCAGGCCGGAAGTCACTTCCCCGCCCGGGCTGTTAATATAAAATTGTATGTCCTTATCGGGGTCTTCAGCTTCCAGAAAGAGTAGTTGGGCTGTGATCAGACTGGCTGTGACCGCATTGACTGCATCGCTCAAAATAATAATCCGCTCCTTAAGCAGACGAGAATAAATATCGTACGACCGTTCGCCGCGGTTGGTCTGTTCAATAACAATTGGTACTAAGCTCATATTTTTACTCCTTTTTCAGATGTCGATAGGGGACCTTCTACAGTCCCCTGCCGTTCATTATATCTGTATAAATCCAAACCGGTCAAAAGGACCTGGCAACATTATGTGAACGATTTGCAAACAGTGCCTTTTCTATTCCGCCGTCTGGCCATCGGATGTCGTTTCCGGATCGGCAGCCGGGGGTGCGGCATCTTTTGCTTTGGCCTTTTTTGCCCGTGTGGATTTTGCCTTGGCCGGCTTGGCCTCCGGTTTCTCCTCAGGCTGAGCAAGTTTGACCGCGGAAGCAGTTAACAGTTCGATGGTCTTGCGCGAAATAACGCTTTCTCCGACAAAATCATCTTCGCCGGCGGGAATTCGTTCCCGAAGATCTTCGGCCTTCATGCCGTACATTGTTGCCATCCGCTCAATTTCCGCTTCGATCTCTTCCGCATCGGCCCGAATATCTTCTTTTTTGCTGATTGTCTCCATGACCAGTTGCGTTCGCACTCGATTTCCCGCGGTTTCCCGCATATGTTCCTTAAAGGAATCCAATGTTTGCCCCAGATATTCGAGGTATTGCTCCAGCTCAATACCCTGATAGCGCATTTGATTGCGCTGTTCAGCCACCATACGGTCGACCTCCTGCTCGATCATGACATCGGGAATATCAACCGTGGCATTGGCTACAACGGTTTTGACAACGTTGTCCTCAAATTCGGCTTCGGCGCGTTTTTGGGCCGATTCAGCCTGTTTGGCACGCAGGCTTTCCTTGTATTCGGCCAGTGTGTCGAATTCACTGACATCCTTGGCGAATTCATCATCAAGCACCGGCAGCTCACGGGTTTTGATCTCATTGATCGTCACTTTGAAAACAACGGCTTTGCCTTTGAGCTCCTCATTGGCATAGTCTTCCGGGAATGTCACATCGATATCAAAGCTCTCCCCGGCATTATGGCCGATCAGCTGCTCTTCAAAGCCGGGAATGAAAGTATTGGAGCCGATTCTTAGATCATAAGAGGCACCCTTGCCACCTTCAAAAGGAACTTCATCCAGAAAACCTTCGTAATCAATGTTGGCAGTATCCCCTTCCTGCACAGCCCGGTCTTCAACGGGAATCAGACGGGAATTACGTTCTTGGATGCGAAGCAGTTCTTTTTCCACGTCCTCATCGCTAACGGTATATTCCGGCATAATTACTTCAACACCACGATATTGTCCCAGTTCAACCTCCGGCTTGACCGTGATGGTTACGGTGAATTTCATACCGGTTTCCCGGCTGATTTCCAAAATATCCATTTCCGGGCGAACCACCGGCTCCAGATCATGCTCCTCTATCGCGGCAGCGTAAGCCGGTGTCGCGGCAAACTCAATCGCGTCATCATAGAGAACGCCTTCCCCGTAATATTTGGTAACAATGCTCATCGGTGCTTTCCCCTTGCGAAAACCCGGAACACTGAAACGACTGGCATTTTTGCGGAACGCGCGCTGAAGGGCATCGGAAAAATCTTCTGCCGGCACATCAATAGTTACGACAACAACATGATTGTCCTTTTTTTCCACGGTTGAAGCCATCTGGTAATTCCTCCCCAAAAGGCATGAAAATGCCTGAAATGCAAACGCTACAAGATTTTAGCATATGAAATTCCGATTGTAAAGAAAAAAGTTAACACTGCGGGTTGGGCGCGGAATGCAACATTAAGTGTCGCCCAATGTTAAGAAACCAACCTGTATACTTCTAACGGTGTTCTGTAATCCAAAATCTTTCGAGGATAAGTATTCAGCCACATCTCTATGCGTTTGATTTCC
>JAAYPL010000031.1 GCA_012519875.1 Clostridiaceae bacterium
AGATGATTCTTCATGCAGTGAATGGTGGATGTAAATCGATTATTGTTGGTTTAGGCGGCAGCTGCACCAATGATGCGGGAGCAGGCATGGCTTCAGCACTGGGCGTTCGATTTTTTGACAAGACCGGCAAATCATTTATCCCAACCGGCGCCACCCTTGACCAGGTTGAAAAAATTGACAGAAGCAAATCAGTGCAATTGCTGAAAGGCTGCTCAATTGTCGCGATGTGTGATATCGATAATCCGATGTATGGGCCGGAGGGGGCCGCCTATGTTTTTGCTCCGCAAAAAGGAGCTGACTCCGATATGGTTCAAAAGCTGGATAATAACCTCAAATATATTGCATCAATCATTGATCGTGATATAGGTATTGATGTAAGTCATCTTCCGGGGTCCGGTGCGGCAGGCGCTATGGGTGCCGGAGTGGTAGCGTTTTTGAACGGTCACCTCAGGTCCGGAATACAAACCATGCTTGAACTGGTTCAATTTGACCGAACGGTAGAAAAAGCAGATCTTATTATAACCGGTGAAGGCCGGATTGACGGACAGAGCATCCGGGGTAAAGTGGTCATCGGTATTGCCGAAAGAGCGTCCAAATTGAACATTCCGGTCGTAGCGGTTGTCGGTGATATCGGGCCGGACGCCGACCTTGCGTATTCAATGGGTGTCAGCTCAATCTTCAGTACCAATAGAAGAGCAGTGCCATTTTCTGAAGCGCGAAAAACAAGCAGGGAAGATCTTTCCGCGACAATCGATTCAATCCTTCGATTTCAAAGAATATTTGATTGATTTCAAAGTTATTGATTTAAAATAAATAGCTGAATATTGCACCCAATGTGTGTTCTTGTCCGAAGCCGCCTGATTTCGAAACCAGATACAGATCATTACCGCAATATTTGATTTGACTAATGACGATACCGGGGGCGATTTCGTCTGCCGGTATTATTTGTTCGACACCTAAATTTTCCAAGATGCCCCGAAGTGTGTCTCCCCCGACGACAACCAACGAATCGACCTTGATCTTCTTTAGCAGCAGGGATGTCAACGCTGCTAAATTTGATTGGACTAATTGTCGATTTTTTTCAAGATCGGTTTTGCTTTTGCCTGCTGTTTCTGCAAATAAATCACTCTCCTCCTGAACTGTTTCTACGATAACAATCCCATTTCTGCCCATCTCGCTGTCGATAGCCGAAATCAGATTATCATTTTCATTATTTAACCAGTATTCCGGCGTCAGCTTTTGCTCTCGGGTTAACGTAAATACACGATATCCATTATTCTTAGCCCATTGAATCTGGCGAATCGCAGTTGAATTGAGGCTGCCTGATATGACCAGCACTGATTTTGATTTATTGATCGATTCGGTCTCGGCTTTCTGCAGATGCAGGAGTTTTGGCAAATAAGCAGCAAAACCAGCGCATCCGGCAAGGGCAGGCGGAAGAGCATTGGTTGATAAATTGCGCGCAATGTTCAATAAATCATTTTCGTTTTTCGCATCCAGAACTTCAATGACCGGTTCAAGACCATTTTTGCGTACGGAAGTTTCCACATTGACACTACTTTGTTCAGAAATAATATCTGCAACATTTGAATGCCTAACAGGTTCGAAGGGATCATGTGCAAATATAGATTCGGCAACTTTCGCGCCATTAATCCAGTGGACACCCCCAATCGTAATTCGATTGTTTTTAGGATATGCCGGTATAAACAACAACCGATTAACTCCTGAGGCATGAAGGAGCGCTTCCAGTTCGGATCCGATATTTCCTCTAAGAGCTGAATCAACTTTTTTATAGACAAGTCCGGCACCATTTTCGAATGCTTCACGTGCTGCTTCAAAGACTAAGCGGTACGCGTCATCCCGAGGTAAATGCCGACTCTTCAGATCAAAAACCAATACCTCATAATCTGATCTGAAATTCACCTTGAGCGAAACCAAAGTTTTAATGCCTGCTTTGCTTAATTGAACACCCGTATCAAGAGCTCCGGTTAAATCATCGGTTAAAATAACAAGCCTTACCAAGACTTTCACCATTTACATATCTCTTGCACTTAATTATCTTTGTTTTTGGCCATGAGCAGAGCCATTTCGATGGCTTCCACCATACTATTGCAACTGGCTCTTCCTTCGCCTGCTATATCAAAGGCTGTCCCATGATCAACGCTGGTTCTTATAACTGGCAAACCTATACTGGTGTTGACGCCTGACATGGTAGTATACTGCCCCGTTTCAGGGTCAATCCGGAAACCGCTCAACTTAATGGGAATATGACCTTGATCATGGTACATGGCAACCACAATATCATATAGACCTGCAGATGCTTTGACAAAAACTGTGTCCGGCGGTATCGGACCGGTTACGTCGATTCCTTGATTAAAACAATTGGTTATCGCCGGTATTATGGACTCGGTTTCTTCCTTTCCGAACAATTCGTTTTCGGAAGAATGAGGATTTAATCCCGCAACAGCTATTCGGGGAGAATCAACTCCTAATTGCTTCATCCCCAACTTGGCAAGCCGGATTGTGCTTTCGATTCGATTTGGGTTCCTTAGTATGATATCGCAAGCCTGACGCAAGGAAACGTGAGTTGTTACATGAATGACTTTAAGTGATTGCGAAATCAACATCATTGCATATTCATGACAACCGGTATAATGCGCAAAGATCTCTGTGTGGCCGCTAAAATGGTGGCCTGCCAGATTAATAGACTCTTTGTTTATAGGGCCGGTAACCACAGCCTGAATCCTGTTATCCAAGGCCATTTCAATAGATTTTAATATGTATTGAAACGATGCCTCGCCGGATATTTTGCAGACTTTTTTATATTGCCATTTTCCCGCTGTGATGATTCCGAAATCTATTAAATCAATGACGCCAAACCGACTGAGCGCATCCTCGGGCTGCTCGATGACATTCAATTTCAAGGACGAGTCAGTAAAATGAATTGCATCAAGCAATGGTTTTCGATCACCAAAAACAACCGGTTTACAACGATCATATATCTGTGCATCAGAGAGAGCCTTAACGATAATTTCCGGACCTACTCCGGACGCATCTCCCATTGTAATGCCGATTATTTTTTCTTGCATTCTATCAACCGTTTATGAGGGAACCTCATCGACATTATCCTTTAACAGCACCTTCGCTTAGACCTTTAACAATATATTTTTGTGCGAATGAAAACAGGATGATGGCAGGGAGACTCATCAGGACCGAAGCGGCCATCATTGGTCCCCAGTCAATTCCATCTTCATCAATGTAAAATGCGAGACCAACAGAGATAGGTCGTGTTGTTGAATCCTTAGCCAAAAGCAGCGGAAACAGGAACTCATTCCATGCGAGTATAAAGGAGTACATACCTATAGCAGCAATAGCCGGTGCTACCATTGGCACAACAATTCTAAAAAGAATCTGCAAAGGTCTGCAACCATCCACCAATGCGGCCTCTTCGACTTCGGCCGGCAATGCATCGATATAACCCTTCAACAACCAAACAGTAATTGGCATTCCGACGATCAAATATACCAAAACTAAGCCGCTGATTTTATTAACCAGCTGTAAATTGGATAATGTAACATAGAAGGGAACCAAAAGAGCGACTCTCGGCAAAACACGCGTAAAAAGTATTGAATATAACAACGGTGAACGACCGGGAAACTTATATCTTGAGAAACCATATGCAGCAAAAACAGCAACGAAGAGAGAAATAATTGTCGAGCAAATTGCAATAATCACTGTGTTTCGGAAATAAGTTACCATCTTAGGGTTCTCAAGAACCATTGTATAGTTTGAAAGTATAAAGGGTTTAGGTATGAACGATGGCTTAAGCGAATAAATGTCGATGTTGGTCTTAAAGGAAGTAGAAACAGCCCACAAAAATGGCACTAACGCAAAAATCACGATTAGAATAGCAAGCAAATATGTAATAATTTTTAATACTATTTTCTTGGCAACAGGCGACATCACTTTTCACCCCTCCTTCTTGTCGAGGGAGCATATAACAGAAAAAATACGACTATAGCAATGATTAGCAGCATGCTGGTTGCTGACGATAATCCGAAATCAAAGTTTGAAAAAGCTGTTCTATAAATAAACAGACCAAGAGTTTCAGAACTGATGCCAGGTCCACCGCCGGTCATGACGAACAACAAGTCAAATGAATTGAAACCGTTAATAAATTCAAGAATCGCAAGAATTGCGATGATATTTTTCAAACTGGGTAAAGTAATATGCCTGAATATCTGCACAGCATTAGCTCCGTCGATTTTAGCTGCTTCTGTGTAATCTTTGGGAATTCCTTGCATCCCGGCGACAAGCATGAGCATTAAAAAGGGAAATCCCATCCAAATATTCGTTACTGCAACCGACAAAAGGGATGTGCTCCGAGTACCGAGCCAATTTAACGCCAAATCCGGATTTATTGAGTTCAATATGCTGTTGATCAATCCATTTTCCGGATTATAAAGCCAACGCCAAGTATTGGCCGTAACAATTTGTGGCAGCACCCATGGCAATAAAGTGATTATCCTAAATACTTTTTTGCCAAACATTTCCGTATCAATGATTAGAGCGGATATAAATCCCAATATAAAACGGAATGCTAACGAAACAGCGGTCCATATCAATGTATTACCGATAATTGTCAAAAATGATTTGGACGTTAATACGCTGATATAATTCTTCAAACCAACAGCTTCCAAATCAAAAAATGGAAGCTTAACTTTCGAGAAACTGAACACAATAACCTGTAATAGCGGATAAACCATCATGACAATGACAACGATGGCTGCCGGAAACACCATTGTAAAACCTGTTAACCGGTTTATTTTTGTTCGTCGGGATAGACCGGTTCTGTGTTTCATAAGGTCAACACCTCTCTTGTTTCGGGAAAAAGAATGAGGGGGGAAGGGAAAGCCCTATCCCCCCTCCAAAAGAATAATCTTAATCGGGATCAGAGAATTTCATTTATTCTTTGACTCATTTCCTTAGCGGCTTCTTCAGGCGTGCTGACACCTGTAAGCGCATTTTGCAGTTCTTCGGTTACAATGGTCTGGATTTGTGTCCAAGCAGGAGTGCTCGGGCAATGCTTTGAATATACTGCTTGCTCACTATAGATGTCATACAAAGGATCGGCCCATTTGCCAAGCTTTTGTGCAGCCAATACACCCGGGAGTACAACGTTGTTTTTAGAGACCACTTCCGGCTGAATATACCAGTTAATGTAAACCTCAGCTGCAGGCTGATCTTTGGCAGAAATCGGAATTGTGAAGGACCAACCGGCTGCCCGGGCGAAACCGGGATGCAAGACAACCCCCCACTCAAAGCCGGCGTCCTTAGCAAAACCATCAATTTTCACGATATTGCTGTCGCCCATTGGAATCATGGCAATAGATTGATTCATAGCAAGCGGGAACAGATCGGCAGTAATAGCGTAGTTGATGCAGCCCTCGGGAACGAGCTTGTCTGTATACAGCGAAACCCAGTAATCAATTGCTTGAATTGCCTCAGGTGTATCCAAAGCAGATTTGCTGTGGTCTTCAGTTAAGAAATCAGCACCGAAACCCCAAAGAACAGGTGCAAATGAAGTCATGACATTGGCGGGGTCATTTTTCGAGGCAGCAATACCGTAGCCGAAGAAATCAGCTGTCGTCACTTTTTCGCACGTAGCTCTGAAATCCTCAAAGCTCATACGATCTGTCGGATAGTCGACTTTGGCTTTATCAAAAAGGGTTTTGTTGTAAAACAACGCACTTGCGGTAAAACGATATGGAAGAGCATATGTTTTACCATTTTGCATTCCTGCATTATAAAGAACTTCAACAAAATCCTCTTTTTTGATACCGTTTGAAGCGATCATGTCATCAAGAGGTTTTAGCAGTTCCCTGCCAATCATTGTCGGCAACATCAAGGTGTCCAAAGTAAGGACGTCAGGCGAGTTTCCACCCAAAACTGCTGTAGCGGCATTTTCCACATAGTTTGCGATTGGCATCAATTCCACTTTTACTTTGTATCCCGGGTATGCCTTCGCGAATTCCGTTTCAATCATTGAGACTTCGGCTTCCCACCAGCTGCCGTGCCATGATGTAATGTATAGAGGGTGGATTACACCAAAAAACATTACATCATGACTGGCGGCTCATTTGTGGCGAATGAAAAGACAGTTATGATAAAGGAGGGATGCCCTCAAACCTACCGTAACTGTCAACCACATTCTCACGAAAGGAGCCTTGTATGGAACTGACTTACACCCAATGCGGCGACTATCTCATTCCCAACCTTGTGTTAGCAGACACCAAAGAGTACCATATCGGGAAATATGGCCGGATGCGCCGTGCCTACTTAAAAGAACATCGGCCCATTCTGTATACCGATCTCATTGTCACTGAAAAGCTGCTTCCCCACTTGGAAGAAATCGACACCGCCTGCCGGGAGCGGCTGGAAATCATTGAAAAATCCATGATGCAGCAAGAGGGCGTCACAGAAGCCCTGAAAGCTGCCGACCAGATGGCATGGGTGCGCTCCATGAACTCCATCCACAACAGAGCCGAGGAAATTGTCCTGGCTGAGCTGGTCTACTGTTGAGGGAGGGAACACCATGATTTTAGAAGCCATGTATAATGGAGAGTTTTATCCCTGTGAAACAGTAGTGCCCACATCCCCGGAATACCGCAAAGCGGTCCAAACCTGTGCGGCGTTGATGGAGCAGCTATCCCAGCGGCTCAGCAAAGAGGACTATGCGCTGGTGGAGGAACTCCGGGCGCAGAACGCTATCGCCCAATGCGAGGAAAGTGAGAGCCATTTCAAGTATGGCTTTTCGGCAGGGCTGATCGTCCAGCAGGAAGCCCATGAACAGCTGCAAAACAAGAAATAAGCGATGGCCGAAAAAAGCCCACGCAGCCGGAAAGAGAACCGGTGGCGTGGGCTTTCTGTGTATATGGTTATTCTGTCAGATCATCCGAAGTTTCCGCAACCAGCCGGTCAAAGTCGCTCTGATAGGTCCGATCCTGCAAAACCCGGAACTTTTCAAACTCTTTCTCGGCAAAGGCTTTGGCAATGGCGGCGGTCACCTTGCCTTTATCACGCAGAATATCTTCCTCGTTGAACTGTAAAAATGCGTCAAGCCGCTTGACCCAATCGGCCATATACATGACATTTCCCCGGCGGGCCTGCCGTTCCGCATAGTCCAGGTACATGGTGACAATCTCGTTCAAGTTACGCATTTCCGTTTCGTTCAGATAGTTTTTAGCGACGGTGACATCCGATTTACGGATGCGGCCTTTGGGGGCGTTTTTCCATGTGGTCAGCCCCATGTTGGGCTTGGTGCTGTCGGCACGGTCGTATACGATCTCGGCGGCGGTATGATGGGTGACCGCATAGTGGAGCTTGTTCTGCACCGTGGCGAAAAACTCCTTTGTGATGGGGCTTTCCACATCGTAGTCGGCGCTGCACTGGGAATAGATGTCCGTGATTTTCTGGTAAAATCTTCTCTCACTGGCCCGGATGTCCCGGATACGCTCCAGCTGTTCCTCGAAATAATCTTTGCCGAAAAAGTTCTCCGGCTCCCGCAGCCGTGCGTCATCCATCACATAACCTTTGATGATGAACTCTTTCAACACTCTGTTCGCCCAAATGCGGAACATGGTCGCCTTTTTGGAGTTCACACGATACCCCACAGCGATAATGGCATCCAGATTGTAATAGTTGGTCTGATACCGTTTCCCGTCCGCCGCAGTTGTTTCCATTTTGGAAACAACTGAATCCTCGCTCAGTTCGCCGGATTCAAAAATGTTTTTCAGATGCTTGGAAATGGCCGCTTTCTGTACCTCGAACAGCTCTGCCATTTTTGCCTGTGTCAGCCAGAGGTTTTCCTGAAAGAGCAGGATTTCCACCCGCACCTCTCCGTTTTCGGTCTTGTAAAAGAGGATTTCTCTGGTTTCATACGGGGTCAGCCCCTGTTCACCACTCATTCTTCGTTACCTCCATTCTCCATACTCCTTTCCACACCATACCGCAATTTCGCAGATCAGGTCAAGGGGAAGCGGCTTGTCATAGGGGAGTTGGATGGTTCCTTTGCTGGTTTTGTATCCTTGCAGCCGGTCTGCAAAGGCTTCTACCGCCGCAGGGCCGGGATACAGCCCGATGTGTTTTTTTAATACCGCAAACTGGATCAGGTTCCGCTTTTTCCAGTAGGTCGGCATACTCCAGGAAATCTTTTGCACAGCGTCCGGCAGTGCGTTTTGGATGACTTCGTTGATCTGACAGAGATACAGCCGGGTATATTCCGGCTGCTGTGCGATATATTCCTCAATGCTCTGCGGAGCAGTACCGCAGTAATGGCTTTGATTGGTATTCTTAAACTTCCGTCCGCATTTGGGACATTCCCACATGGCATTCCACCTCCTTACGGCCGAGCCACTGTTACAGTAACTTTCACAGGATCACCCGGCTGTTTTCCAATTTTTTCTCGAATATCTTTCCGAATCCCAATGATATAGCAAACGGAACCGTCTTCGTTTTTTACTCCCATATTGACGATGCTGCCGGAGTACGGCTCGCCGTCAAAGGTGATCTCCGCTTTCATCCGGCCCTTTCCGAACTCTTTTCGAATGTCATAAGGAAAGCGCACATAAGCGCCGCCTTTGTCTGGGACAGGTTCGATTTTTGCCAGAAATTCATAATGCGTTTGGCACGTTTCCTTTTTTCCTCGTTTCCAACCCATGGTATAGTCTATCTCGCCAGTTTCGTGGTCAGTTTCTGTTTGGAGAACCAAAAAGCCTTCCCGCTCATAAAACGATACTGCCCTCTGGTTTTTCTGATACACATTTAATGTCATGGATGGATGCACAGATTTCACATGATCCAGAAGCCGCTTTCCGATCCGGTTGCCGCGCGATTCTTTTTTGACAAAGATTCCGGCAAGGTAGTTTTTCTGCATCCCTGCAAATCCAAGGATACGCCCATTTTCTTCGTATATATAAACTTCCGCACACAAAAGCTGCTCACGGACTTCCGCCGCATGACTTTCCCAATATCTTCTCGGAATAAATCTGTGGGCATCCCAATTCCCGTGAAGCCACAGTTCTATAACTTGATCCATATCTTCCACACATAATTTTCGAATCATATACAGCCTCTCTATTCAGATTTTTCCCGGTCGATGTGCCGGATGGAGGGAATTCCATACATGAGTCCGGCCAGTACGATGCAGAGTACGCCGGTGAAAGCAAACCAGTTCTGCGTCCCCACAGTATCTGCAAACGCGCCGGACAGCATCAGGCCGATGGGCATTGCCAGAGACGCAACGCTGCCGTACAGTCCAAATACCCGGCCCAGATATTCTGGAGGGATGCGTTCCTGCATCAGCGCGGTGACCGGCCCGTTATAAAAAGGAGTGGAAAATCCCATGGCCACGCAACACATGGCAAACAGCCAGAAGCCGTTTGATGGCAGCAGGCCGGAAAGAAGGATCGGCACACCCATCAAAACTACTGCACCGATGATCGACGTCGCCCTGTTCTGGAAGCCGCCCCATTTGCCGAGCAGCAGACCGCCGGCCAGCATTCCGATAGAAAAGGCAATTTCTGCGATGGACGCATGGACGGTGGTGCCGCCAAAACAGTCCAGCGACATGAGTGGGAACAGGGCGTTGATGGGGGAATACAAAATCATAAACAGCGCCGCTGTCCACATCAGGGCATACAGGCCCCGCTGCTTTCGGATCACAGCAAGCCCTTCACGCATCTCTCTGAACAGAGAGGGCTTCCCGGCTACCACCTGTTCCACTTTGTGGTTTGGAATATGGATCAGCGCCACCGCAAGGCTGGCCGCCAATGCGCCGAACACATCCAGCGCCACCATCTGGCTGATGGTGCAGATCGGGTACAAAATCCCGGCGATGGCAGTCCCAGCGATGTAGCCGACAGTTTGCAGCGACTGGGTGTAGCCGGAACACCTTGTCAGCTCCTCGGCAGGCACGATCAGGGGCGTTGCCGCGCTGATGGCAGGCGTATGGAAAGCAGTTCCCATGCTCCGCACAGCAAGCACGGCGAGCACCAGCGAGATGGGAAGTTCGCCGCCTGCGGAAGCAAGCACCAATACCAGACTGACTGCGGCAATAAACAAGTCCGCCCCTATCATGGCCGTTTTCCGGCTCACCCGGTCCACCAGCGTCCCGGCAACCATTCCCAATATGGCGCTGGGTAAAAAGCCCGCCATGGATGCAAGGGACAGCACCAGCGCCGAGCCGGTTTGGGCGGTCAGATACCAGATCAGCGCCATTTGCAGAATTGAGCTGGTCAGCACGGAAATCGCCTGTCCCGCCCACAGGATATAGAAATTTTTCTTCCAGAGATTGTTTTGCCTGTTATGTTCCATCACGCAGTATTTTCTCCATAACCTTGCCTTTAGCAAGTTCATCGACCAGTTTATCCAGATATCGAATCTCCTGCATCAGCGGTTCCTCAATGGTTTCCACACGCACACCGCATATAACGCCGGTAATCAGTTTCCGATTTGGGTTCAGATGCGGAGCATTACGGAAGAAATCGCCGTATGTCACAGAACCCGCCGCAGCCTTTTCAATTTCTTCTGCGGTATATCCCGTCAGCCAGGTGATGACCTGAGTTACTTCCTCCAATGTACGCCCTTTTTTCTCCGCCTTACTAACCAAAAGCGGATAAATCTTGCTAAAACTCATGCTATAAACTTTTTCGTGATTCATACGGTTTTCTCCTGTTCTTCCGTCTGCCATGTGCGGAAAAGTTTCTCCATCAACGGGATGTAAGTTGCAAGGAATGTCACGGCACCAATACAAAAGACAGCCTTTTTCTTTTCTTTGGGAACCAGCATCCCAACCATAACGCCAACGGAAAACAGACACATTTTCAGTAGAGCAAGGGTTTTCCAACTGCTCTCTTTACAATACCGGTCTGCAACTTCAAACAATCTCATAGCTGATATCTCCCTCCAATATTTGCAGAACAGATTACGTTTTTTGACAAAACAGATGTTAGGCTTCGTCTCTTTGCTACTTTTTTGAACGATTCTTATAGACATTGTACTGGTTCTTGCACCGTGGGCTGCAAAAGGCGGCGTTGGACCGACTGCCCAGGAACACCTTCTGGCAGTGCTTGCACAGGCGCAGGGGCTGGTCACCGTCCACCAGCATAAAGCTGAACATCATCTGGATGCCCAGCAGCAACGAATGGAAATCCCAGTAGATGGTGGGCTTATCCAGCAGCTCGATATGGTAACTGGGGGCAATCCCACCAAACGCAGCCATGGCCTTGCGGTACAGTCCCCGTGCGTCCTCGTCGATGGAATCATAGTCATTGTAGTACAAAATGGCCGTGGTCAGCGTAAAGGCCCAGTCCTTGAACTGCTGGGCAACCCAGTCATAGGGTTCCGCATACTCCCGCTGGAAGCTCATGTTCTTCGCCATCGGCTCGTCCATGAAAGTCATGGTCAGGGCAATCATTGTCCGGTCACCGGACACGTTCCATGTAGATTCTATGCCTTTCTTCACCAAGTCCAGCTGGTCAAAGGGATAAAACAGGGACAGATATTTGTCCGTCGCCATGGATTCTTCCTTGATAAAATGGTTTTTGGGCAGGTATACCGCCTCATAGTCCATAAAGGACGGCGTGGTGGGCAGAGCGGTCATCAGCCCCAGCAGGCCGTACCGGGTGACAAACTCCATCACCGCCTTTTCCACTTCTGCCTCCGGCTTGCGCCCCATCATCAGCATCCCCACATTCAGCGCATCCAGCACAATGTTGGGGGCCTCTTTCAGCGGATTGTAGACATCCGGCTTTGCACTCTTGCCGGGGGTGATGTACCGCTTGCCATCTTCCGCTGTTTTCAGCTCGTAGTGATCGTACCGCACCCAATGGGAACGGGACTGTTCAAACAAATTTTTCATCATACACGCCCTTTCTCCTTAATCGTCCCAATTATCAGGGGCGGTTTTTCTTTTTTCTGCGCTTGGTCTTGTTCTCCCGCCGGATCACGGCATCCTTGCCCTGTTTCTTTGCGATTTTTGAGTATTCCTCCAAAAATTGGCGTTCCCGCAAGGTCAGGCTGCCGCCATGCTCCTGTTTGCCGCACAGATGGTCATACATCTGGCGCTGCAATTTCTTGTGGATGGTTTTTCGCAGCTTGCGGATGTTGCGGTCAGACTGCCCACGAACAGCGGCAAGACGGGTGGTGCTGTACAGCCGCAAAGAGAGGAAATACAGAACTTCCTTATGTTCCTCGCTTAATTCCTCCACCATGCGGGATATAAAGGTGTCAGCGGTCAGGTTGTGCATCTCATAGGGGCAGTCAAACAGGATGTCCAGAAAGTTTCCGGCCATCAGTTGCCGGTATGTAGGGTTGTTCATCCAGCGGGGAATGAGTTTGGGTTCCGGCACCGCCTGATATTCCAGCGGCACATCTCCACGGAGGTTTTCATGGTCCCGTTCCCGGCGCTCCCGGTTCCGGTCCAGCTTGTTCCATTCCTCCACCACGTCCCGGAAATCCTTCTCCGTGCGTGCTGCTTCCTCCAGCCGCCGTATGGCCTCGGCCCGCATCTCCCGTTTGAGCCGTTTATCACTGACCGGGGCGGCTTCTTCCTCCTCGTCCTCCAGTTCCGTTTCATAGTCGATGGGATGCTCGTCCTGCTCCAGCTCGCTTTCCAGCTCGGCCAGACGTTCTTCCGCAAGCGCCTGTTCCAGCGTTTCTTCCGCCCCTGCGCCTGTCCCATCGTCCCATCCGGCGAAGCCACCCTCGGTATCCAGAAGCTCGTCATCAGACAGATACGCCATGACCCCACCTCTTTTCAAAAAAATATTTTGCAATTTTTCAAAAATGGTTCCGTTTTGCACCCCGGATTTCTCCTATTAGTGAAAGGGTAATCTAAAAATAAGTTACTTGGGTTACATCGGCTCATTCACGCTGGAGAAAGGGGGCTTTCGCCATGTTCAGGCTTGACACAAAAAAGAAGTAACACAATCGCAGGTTACAAACATCGGAACTACAACAACAGTATACACCGGATGCGCCGAAAGCGCAAGAAAGAGAGGTTCTATGGCAGATAAAAACGCCGTGTTTCTAACCCGGCACATTGGCAACACCACCTATAAAGTTCGTGTCTACCTCAGCGAAACCGCCGAGGAAACGATGGAAGATAAAATTCTGCGGCTGATCCGCAATGACGGGCTGGCAAACCAGCCGGAATGTGGTATAATGGAACTGCCACAAATGAGCCGTCCGTCTGAAAGGAGCGCCTGATATGGCAAACAGACAGACGGAAGAAAAAATCACTGCGCTCTATGAGCGCCTGTCCCGTGACGATGACCTCACGGGCGACTCGAACTCCATTCTGAACCAGAAACGTTATCTCGAAAGCTATGCAGTACAGCGGGGCTACACCAATATCGTCCACTACACAGACGATGGGTGGTCCGGCGGCAACTTTGACCGTCCCGCATGGAAGCGCCTTGTGGCGGACATCGAGGCGGGAAAGGTAGCCCATCTGCTGTGTAAGGACCTAAGTCGGATCGGCAGAAACTACCTGCAAACCGGCTTTTATACCGAGGTAATGTTCCGGCAGAATGGGGTTCATTTTGTTGCTGTCGCCAATAATATCGACAGTGAGGAACAGGACAGCGGCGAATTTGCGCCCTTTCTCAATATCATGAACGAATGGTATCTGCGTGACCAGTCAAAAAAGGTTTCAGCAGCATACCGCGTCAAAGGCAAGGCGGGCAAGCCCACCACCAACAACGCCATCTATGGCTACAAAAAAGACCCGGAGGACAAGGACCACTGGCTGGTAGACGAGGAAGCCGCCGCCGTGGTGCAGCGGATCTTCCGGCTTGCTGTGGAGGGGCACGGTCCCCATGAGATTGCCAAGATACTCACACAGGAAAAGGTGGAGTGCCCCGCCTATTATCTGGCACGAAACGGCAGAGGCAGCCGGAAGAACACCGTGGACACCAGCCGCCCCTATGACTGGTACGGCTTCACGGTCAGCTCCATGCTGGAGAAACCGGAGTATATGGGGCACACCGTCAATTTCCGTTCCTCCAAAAAGTCCTACCGGGATAAGCGGGTAAAAAATGATCCGTCCGACTGGCTGATTTTTGAGAACACCCACGAGGCCATTGTTGACCCGGAAACCTGGCAGCTGGCCCAGCAGGTGAAGCGAACCGTGCGCCGGACAGATACCACCGGCGTCGCCAATCCCCTGACCGGCCTTGTGTTCTGCGCCGACTGCGGAGCCAAGATGTATAACCACCGGGGCAAGCGCAAAAAGGACGGGCGGGAGTATGGAACTGACTTTTATAACTGCTCTACCTACACCCTGACCTTTGAGCGTGAAACCCAGATGTGTTTTTCCCACACCGTCAGCACCAAAGCCCTGAACGCTCTGATTCTGGAAACCATCCGCACCACTGCCAGCTATGCCATCCAGAACAAGGAGGAATTCATTCAGAAGGTTCGCAGCATTTCACAGGTTCGCCAGCAGGAAGCGGCCAAGGAGCTGAAACGCAAGGTCGCCAAAGAACGCAGGCGCAGCGCCGAGCTGGACGTGCTGATTAAAAAGTTGTATGAAACCTATGCCATGGGCAAGTTGGAGGAAAAACGGTTCGAGCTGCTGTGTGCCGAATATGAGAAGGAACAGGCCGAGCTGGAACAGCTGCTTGCCTCTGAGCAGGCACAGCTGGACCAGTTTCACGAGGACACCGACCGTGCCAGCCACTTTCTGGCGCTGGCACAGAAATATACGGATTTCACCGAGCTGACCGCCCCCATGATCCATGAATTTGTGGAGAAGATTCTGGTCCATGCCCCGGACAGAAGCACCGGGGAGCGGGTGCAGGAAATCGAGATTTACCTGAACTTTATCGGGAAATTTGAAGTGCCCATGCCTGAACCCACCGAGGAAGAACTGGCTGCGGAGGAAAAGCGCCGCCAGAAGCGTATCCGTGACCACGAAAAATACCTGCGCCAGAAGGAGCGAAAACAGAAGATTGCTGAGGGGCTGATCATTCCGGGGGAACCGTACCAGCTGGTATGCCAGTGCTGCGGAGAGCCGTTCCAGTCGGTCCGCCCCAACGCTAAATTCTGCAAACCCGCCTGCCGGGAGAAGTTCTACCGGCAGGAAAAGCGGAAAGCCAAAGAAACGGAAGCATCACAAACTGCATAAGGACTGCGGCCTGCCCAAAGAAAACGGGCGGGCCGCTTTTTTTATGCCCTGAAACGGAGGGATTTTCATGACACTCTTTGAACTGGTAAAACAGAATATTTGTGTGCCGGATGCGGCGGAACACTATGGGCTGCAAGTCAACCGAAACGGGATGTGCAGCTGCCCGTTCCATGAGGACCGGCACCCCAGCATGAAGCTGAACGAACGGTATTTTTACTGCTTCGGCTGCGGGGCCACCGGTGATGTGATCGACCTTGTGACGAGGCTGTTTGACCTGAGCAGCTACGAGGCGGCGCAGAAGCTGGCACAGGATTTCGGGATTGACCCGGACAAGCCCCCGGCGGCAATCGCCTTACCAAAACCGGAGCGACCTCTGCTGAAAGCATACCGGCAGGAAGAAGTGCGCTGCCTGCGGGTGCTGTGTGATTATCTGCATCTTCTGGAAAGCTGGAAGGCGCAGTACGCACCCAAGACACCGGAAGATGTTCTGGATGACCGGTTTGTGGAAGCCTGCCAGATGCTGGACTATGTGGAGTATCTGGCGGATTTGCTCATTGCCGCCGAACTGGAACAGCGGGTGAAAATCGTAGAAATGCTGAACAAGGATGGCCTGATTGCCGGTTTGGAGGAACGGCTGGACAGGCTGAAAAAGGAGGATAACGCCCATGAAAAACAAAACGCAGCTTGACGGGATGCCCGTCTGGTTTGATGGAAAAAGCATCAACGAAGCCCTGTTTTGTGAGGAGTTCTTGCAGACGCACAAGATCATCTTCACAAACGGGGCTTTTTTTACGCCCGAAGGCCGTGTGACCGATGAACTCCCCCTGCGGTGCGAGATTTTTGAGGAGCTGAAATGCTGTGCGGTCAGCAACATTCCCCGCAAAATCAGCAACATTGTGGAGCTGATGAAGCTGGCGGCGCTGGTGGAGGATTTTCCCCCGGAGCCGGACCGGATTCACCTTTCCAACGGGACTCTTTTTCTGGACGGAACCTTTGTGGAGGGAAAGCCGAAAATCGTCCGCAACCGTTTCCCCGTGTCCTACAAGCCCAACGCCCCAAAACCTGTTCTCTGGCTGCAATTTCTGGATGGCCTGCTCTACCCGGAGGACATCCCCACCTTGCAGGAATATATCGGTTACTGCCTGATTCCCAGCAATAAGGGACAGCGGATGATGGTCATTAAGGGCAGCGGCGGCGAGGGAAAGTCACAGATCGGCGCTGTGCTGGGAACTTTGTTCGGCTCCAACATGAAGGATGGCAGCATCGGGAAAATATCCGAGAACCGGTTTGCCCGTGCCGACCTGGAACATATCCTCCTGTGCGTGGATGACGATATGCGAATGGAGGCCCTGCGCCAGACCAACTATGTGAAATCCATCGTCACTGCCCAGGGCAAGATGGATTTGGAGCGCAAGGGCAAGCAGAGCTATCAGGGATGGATGTGCGCCCGGCTGCTGGCCTTCTCCAACGGAGATTTGCAGGCGCTGTTTGACCGGAGCGATGGATTTTACCGCCGCCAGCTGGTGCTGACCACGAAAGAAAAACCGGCTGACCGTGTGGATGATCCCGACCTGGCCGAGAAGATGAAAGCCGAGGTGGAGGGTATTCTGCTCTGGGCTTTTGAGGGGTTGCAGCGGCTGGCCGCCAACAACTTCAAATTCACCGAAAGTGAGCGCACCAGAGGGAACCGGGAGGCAGTCAAACGAGACAACAACAATGTGTATGATTTTCTGGATTCTGACGGGTATGTTCGCCTGAAAGCCGATCTATCCGCCAGTTCCAAAGAGCTGTACGAAGCATACCAGATTTACTGCACCGAGAACAACTTGCCTGCCCTGAAACCCCGCAGCTTCAGCGAAGCCCTGATCGCCTGCCAGAGCCGCTACAATCTGGAATACTGCAACAATGTGACCAACGCAGCCGGACGGCGGGTGCGTGGCTTTCTGGGAATTGAGGTACTGGTAAGAAATCATATATCAGTGTTTTCCGGTGATTCGATGCGTACGTACGTACCGGAAGATGTGCCGGAGGAATGGCGGCGCTGAACCGTGTACGTACGTACGCTTTGATTAACCCTTGTTCTACCTTTTATAGCAATTCGGCGGCTATGGTAGTCAGAATCACCGGTCAAATCTCCATGCTAAATCAAGGCGAGTGGGAATCGAAAAATATTTGACGGTTGGAAGAAATCATTTTACGAAACCGTGCTTCTCGTCCCGGTGAACCGGGTACATGGAATCATGGGAAAATGCACGGTTTCAAGCCAAGTCACACGGAACGGAAAAGTCGGAAGGTGCGACCTATGGGCAGGACATCACACCGGCAATTCTGAACGGATTTGGTGACAAGGGAATTTTTACGGCACAGCGAAGCGGTTATGCCATAGGGCGTACCGGCTTCGCTTTTTTATCAAGTAAATTTAGGAGGATTTTTTATGATGACGGTACGCAACGAGATTAAGGCACAGATCGTCCGGGCGGGATATACCATGCAGGAGGTAGTTGACCGGCTCCATGAGGAATACGGCTGGTCGGACAGCGTTTCCAACCTGTCGGCCAAACTCCAGCGGGAATCCATCCGCTACAAGGAGGTTGTGGAGCTGGCCGATGTGCTGGGCTATGACCTGATCTGGCAGAAACGGAGGTAAACCTATGACAAGTGAAGAAAAGAAACTGTTGCAGGCAAAGCACCGCTTGGAGGAAGCCCAGGCACGGGACCGGGTGAAGGAGCGAAAAGCCCGGACAAGGCGGCTCATTCAGGAGGGCGCTGTGCTGGAAAAAGTGCTGCCGGAAGTACAGGCGGTAGGGCTTGACAATCTGGAAGAATACCTGCGGCGAAAGCTGGCAGCACACGATTGAAAACGGCTGGGAGGTCTCCGGGAAACCGGGGGCCTTCCTCTTTTTTATCCCGAAGGGCGCACTTACTCACCACCTGCTAAAGCAGGCGGTGGTAGCCCTCCCGGTGGTCGGGCACGTGCGCTCTCCGAGGGGGATTGCGGCTCCTGCGGGAGCCGCTGGACAAGGCTGCATTTCTGCCAAACTGCCAGCCTTATCCATGCAGTCGGCGCAGGGGTGGTATATTGCCACCCCATCCCGCCGCCTGCCTGCATCAACCTGCCGCCGGCAGCTTGACACAGATACAGGGGGGAACGAATCGTTCCGCCCCTGCTGGTGGTGCGTCGTATTTCACGACACACTGAGCGAAAACAAGGGTGCCCTGTTTCGGGGCACCCCTTTCAGAAAGGACAAGGTGATTTATGGCGATTTATCATTTGGAGGCCAAAATAGTCAGCCGTGGAGCCGGACGCTCCGCCGTGGCTGCTGCGGCCTATCTGAGCTGTTCCCGGATGCTCAACGAGTATGACGGGGTACAGCATGACTACACCCGCAAACAGGGCCTTGGGTGGCGGCAGGTTTTTCTGCCAGCCACCGCCCCCGCAGAGTGGCAGGATCGGGAAATCCTGTGGAACGCTGTGGAGGAAACCGAAACCGCAAAGGACAGCCGCCTTGCCCGTGAATTTGTGGCGGCGCTGCCCATAGAACTGAGCCGGGAGGAACAAATCCAGCTCCTGCAAGATTTTATCAAGGAACAGTTTGTTGCAGACGGAATGTGCGCCGATGCTGCCATCCATGACCTGTATCCTCCCGGACACAATCCCCATGCCCATATCCTGCTGACGGTGCGCCCGCTGGATGAAAAGGGAAAATGGCAGTACAAGACCGAGAAAGAATATCTCTGTGTCAAAGACGGCGAGGAACGGGGCTTTACCGCCGCTGAGTTCAAACAGGCACAGACCGATGGATGGGAGAAACAGTACCAGTACAAGGTGGGCAAAAAGAAGGTGTATATGGCCCCTTCCGCAGCGCAGGCACAGGGCTATGAGCGGGTGTCCAAGTACCCCAAAAGCACCAAATATGGCAGGCAGAATCCCATCACGGAACGATGGAACAGCGACGAGCAGCTTGTCCTGTGGCGGGCTGCATGGGCGGATGTGGCAAACCGCTATCTGGAGCGCACCGGGCACGAAGAACGCATCGACCACCGCAGCCATGCCGAGCGTGGTCTGCTGGAGCGGCCTACGGTCCATGAAGGCGTGGTTGCCAGAGCCATGGAGAAAAAGGGTATTATCTCTGACCGGTGCGAACTGAACCGGCAGATCAAGGCGGACAATGCCCTGCTCCGGGAGCTGAGGGGACAGGTCAAAAAGCTGACGCAGGCGGTCAAGAATACTCTCCCGGCGCTTGCTGAGGCTATGGAGAATCTGCGTAAAAATCTGCTGCTGTTCTGCTATCAACTGGGGTATCTCCGCAAGGGCAAGGAACGCCTGAATGCTTCGCTGAATACGCTGCGCCCTGCCCTCACGCAGTACAATCAGCTGGCAAAGGACATCCGGGATAAGACGAAAGAGCGCCGCAGCCTGCTTTCCGAGAAAAAGGCGATCTCTGCTGTCCATGTGTTCCGACACCGGGAACTGGCGGCAAAGATTGCGGCTCTGACAGAGGATTTAGAGGAACTGCGCTCGGAGAAAAATATGCTTTTGGCATCGCTGGCATATACCGAGGAAGATGCCGCCGATAAATTCTCTAAAGACATCGCTGCCATGGAGCAGAGTCTGAAACGGTTGGAAGAACAGGAACAGAAATATTCCGCCGAGCTGGACGCTGCCCTGAATGAGTATGCCGGGCTTCGGGAGCAGGCACAGGGCTTCGACCCGGTGCAGCTGTATGAAGCAAGGCAGGCCAGCCGCCCCAGCAAGGAGCAGGAAGCGGAGAACCGGGCGCAGGAGGTTTACGGCGAGAAGTACAGCCCGCTTTTGATGTTTGACAGCAAAAAGGCGGTTTCCCGTATGCTGCATGAGGATATGGAGCGGCAGGCCGTGCGGAGGATGGTGCGGCAGGCGCAGCAAAGCGTTTATAAGAAAAAGAGTAAGGAGCAGGAACGATGATGATTTTGAAGGACATTTAATGTTTACATTTGATTTATTGACTATACGGTCTATTTGCTCTATAATAGACCGTATGGTCAATAATATGTGACAGGGGAGGTAGAGGATGAAAAAACAAGAGAAAACTCAGAAAACCAAAGAACGTATCCTTGCTGCTGCTCTTGAAGAATTCGGAAGCAAAAGTTATGATGCGGCCTCGGTCAATAGTATCTGTGAAGCAGGCCAAATTCCCAAAGGTCTAATTTACCATAATTTTAAGGGTAAAGATGAACTGTATTTACTTTGTGTGAAATCTTGCTACGATGAAATGATGGCAGCTTTGGAGGTGCATTCGTTTGAAATCCTGGATGCAAAAGAGAGCCTACAGAACTTTTTGATGGTAAGGCAAAGATTTTTTCAAGAAAACCCGAACTATGCAAACATTTTTTTCAATGCAGTGTTACAACCTCCAAAGCATCTGGCTCAGGAACTTGCTCAACTGCGAAGAGGGTTCGATGAGTATTTCAGTCAATGCTATCTTGCCGTTTTGAATTGTCTAACCCTACGGGATGGAATCACAAAAGAACTGGCATTGGAATATTTTCTGGCTGCCAGTGAAATGTTCAACAGTTATTTTCAAAAAAAAGCCGAGCAAAACGGTGATTACCGGGAACTGATTGACGACCACGAGGGCAGATTGTCTGCTATCTTTGACATCATGCTCTATGGTGTCGCAAAGGAACCAACAGGAGGAGCATCATGACGATTGAAGAAAAAAGGGATTATTTAATGGTGCAAGCAAGTTTGAATAGTTCCTGTCAGGAAAGGTCAGGTGAAACAAAATGATATTGTTATTTCTAAGATTATTGCTTACCATAGGAACTGCTTTCCTTGTAGGTAAGCTTGTTTCAAAAGTGAAGTTACCGTCCATATTGGGATGGTTGATCACTGGAATGGTTTTAGGTCCTCATGCACTGTCGCTGATGAACCAGCAGCTTCTGGATACACAGTGGTATCAGACAGTTGTTCACATTCTTGAGTGCGGCGTTGGCCTGATGATTGGAACAGAACTTGTCTGGAACAAAATAAAGCGGTCGGGAAAAGCCATTGTCATTACCACACTAACACAATCACTCGGAACATTTTTGCTTGTTTCGCTGGTTTTTGGTATTGTATTTTATGTATCGAACATACCAGTTTATTTAGCGTTCATTTTTGGAGGAATTGCGCTTGCGACAGCACCGGCTCCGGCATTATCTATCGTTCGGGAATTTAAGACCACAGGACCGGTTACTAAAACTTTAATTCCTATGGCAGCATTGGATGATATTGTAGGCTGTATTGTCTTTGTCACAACGATTGCGATTGTTGCAGGCAATCTCTCTGCTGGCGATTTACCCGCAT
>JAAYPL010000032.1 GCA_012519875.1 Clostridiaceae bacterium
ACTACCTCCCCTTCGGCCGCATGCTGGGGTCTGGCGTCGGCGGGCGCGGGAGTTGCTACCCCGACCCGCCCGATGCCAACTATGACAGCAGGGCTCCGCAGAAGTTCACCGGCAAAGAACGGGATGAGACCGGGTTGGATTACTTCGGGGCGAGGTATTACTCGGGGTCGCATGGGAGGTTTACGAGTCCGGATCCGCTTTTAAACAGTGGCAGACCTTGGCAACCGCAATCATGGAATAGATACGCATATACATTGAATAACCCGCTTAAATTTGTAGATCCGACGGGATTCTATGAATGGGCCGCAGAATGCGAAACAGGAGGCAACTGCGAAGCCCAGCGCAAACGTTTCAGAGCTGCGCATGGAAGGATAAAAGAAGCACTAGATAAAGCCCCACCATCATCTCAAATGTATTGGGATTTGATGAGAGTCATCAAGATGCTTGGTGAAGAAGGCGATCCCGGAATCCTCGTAGCATTTGATAATAAGATATCTGATTATGGCTATTCATCAGGAGGAATGATAACAATCAATTTGGATCTGCTTGATCAGGAAATTGATCGTATTTTAGCCTCAGGACGTGCAGCTGATAGAGATATTGAAACAGCCGGTGTAGTGGTGCATGAAGTCACACATGAGTATCTGTCTTTTGGTCGACCCGATAAATACATTTCTTTCCCTTTCCACCAAGTTCTTCAGGATGAAAAAAGTGCGTATCGGGCTCAATCAGCAATTTATATCTTACTGGACACGATTTCCATGCATGGTTTGCATGATCCAAGTTGGACAATGGCTGACGCGCCGAAACTGCGGGAAAAAGCAATCAATGAAAATGCCAAAAATTCTACAGAGAAAGCTCGACAAGCTCACGGTCGAAGATCCGGTAAAAAATAATGTTAAAGATAATAACGATATTGCTTGTGAGTATGATCATCGCATGTGTTGGACGTGATCCATCTCTGAATAACAATGTTGTTATGACGGTCGATTATCTGGTTGAAAATGGAGAACAATACCGCGGCAAAATTGTGAACGTGCGAGGGAGAGTGGGCAGCGAATATCATGGAACGTTTATAGAAGGTGATGATGCCGGCTTTTTTGTTGTTACACCTGAAAGGATAGGTCTCGAATCTGGACTTGAATCAGAAAAAAACCAACTATATGAGGATTTCTGGCGACTATCAAGAGAGGTCCGGGTGAGTCAAATGATACAAGGGAAAGGGGAAGTATTCGCAACAATCAGAGGAAGATATGATATATATTTGAAAAAAACAGACGGTGAAGAAGTTCATGAATGGGGTCCCGAAATGGTGTTACCGTATGAAGGGCATATGGTCTTTCATCGCCTGGTTCTTCTGGAAGTCCTTAATCTTGAAGTCATTGATTTGAATGGAGAGTAGGAACAAGTCACAAAATCAAAACACCTCAAAAATCCTGCAGATCCCTCTCACGCCGTTTTCCGTAACGACACCTCAACGGCTTTCGGGACGTCGATGAGGACAAACCAGTCCCCGGGATAGATGTAATCCTCGCCGCTTTCATCGATCACGCGCAGATCGCCGTCCTTTTCGGCTTCCGGGTCATGGAGCCGGCGGTAGATCTTGTGCCGTTCAAGAGACGCGGCATATCCGTCATTTTTCAGGCATACCACAAATCCCGCTTCTTCGGTTTTTCTGTTTTTCGTCATGGTTTTATCTTCAGTCGAGATACCGTTTCCGTTTTAATTCCTTGCGGCCGATGCCGTGTGCTTCGTACCAGTGAAGTTCGGCCCGGACGACACGCCCGTTCCGGAGGCGTATTTTCGCCTCCCCGTAAGCGTGCAATGGCAAAGCAACATACTTTCTGTAAATTCACTCTTCCTGTGTGACCGGGCCGCTGTTTTCCATTCGCAAGTAAAGCTTTTCAGTTTCCCATTCTTCACTGATTTCCAT
>JAAYPL010000033.1 GCA_012519875.1 Clostridiaceae bacterium
AAATGTCCTTAAAGCAATCTTCCAAGGTCATGCTGACACCGAGAAGCCGGCAGTAACTGTAAACAGAAACGCCGCGTTTGGGTGTGCCTTTTTTGATTTCGCTCATAACGATCCCCCTTGTTCCCAATCTGTATCATCAAAACACGGAAAACAGTACGGCTTATACATCCTGATTTTAATTATAGATAAACTCTGAAAAAAGACAATTGATTTACGAAAACTTTCAACAATTTTGCTGTAAAAACAGGCCTGAACGATTTGCCACGCTTTTCCGGTAGTCCACGGGATTCAATCCCGTGGACTTCTTGAAAACACTGGGAAAATGAGAAATGTCGGCATATTCGGTTCTGGTGCAAAAACTTTATATGTGAAATTAATGGGTATGTCAAAATCACACCACCTTTAGGTTCCGATAAACTGGAGAATACTTCAAGTACCAGCAGAAATAAAGCAGAATGCTGTCAGACCGAAAGTGCTTCCATTTGAAGATGCTTTCTGGCATTGTTGTATACTCTCCTGAATCGATTATTGCTATAATCTTATCAAAATGGGGTCTGCTACTTGCAGCTTGACCATTTTTTTGTACCAGAACCCAGATAAGAATGAGGTGGCTGAATGACAAGTAAGTATAGCGATCGGGAGGCCTATCGTGCATTATTGAGCGGCCGGCCGGTCTGGCAGGTTGGCTCATTTGAGGCAACCTTGTTTTATCCATCGGTTATTCCGGACAGTATGGCGCGGGCTTTTGTGATCGAGGCAGGCAGTCGTTTTGGCCAGTATACAGGCGGTGCCGATATGTTCGGTGTGGAATGGGAGTTTGTTCCGCAGGTCGGCGGCAGCACGGTCCGCCCCGGCAACCCCACTCTTACAGACATCACAGAATGGCCGGATGTCCTGAAATGGCCGGATGTTGAGAACTGGGATTGGGAAGGCAGTGCACGCACAAACAAAGATTTTTTTGATGAAAATAAATTTAATAACATGGCCTTTATGAACGGCTGGTTTGAGCGCTTGGTATCTTTGATGGATTTTTCAGAGGCCGTCATGGCCTTGATCGATGAAGAGCAGGAGGACGCTGTAAAATCTTTCTTTGACAAACTGACCGACACATATATCGATATTTTTGATCGGTCGATACAGTGTTTCCCGAACATTGACGGATTTTGGATCCACGATGATTGGGGCGGCCAACAAAACACTTTCTTTTCGCCGGAAACCTGTAACGAGATGATTGTGCCCTACATGAAACGCGTAACCGATTTTCTTCATTCAAAAGGCAAGCACTGTGATTTTCATAGTTGCGGGAGCTTGGCCAGACAGATCCCCAACATCATTGCCGCCGGGTGGGATTCGTGGACGCCACAGTTTGGCGCCAATGACGTTGAGGCTATTTATGATCAATACGGCGACCGGATTCTCATCGGTGTTACTTATGACTGGCCGGATCCGGAAGCTGATGAAACCATGCAAATTCAGGCTGTAAGCCAATTTGTCAATAAATACTGCCGCGAGGATAAGCTTTGCCTTTTGAATATTGAAAGGAGCCGGAAGATATCACCGCTCATTCAAGAAGAAATCAAAAAACAATCCGCGGCTAAATTTGCTCAGAACCGGCAAAAATAAGGGAATGCCGTACGCTTTCCTCTAATCAACCGTGATTTTGTCGCCGGTGCTGTGAATGAGTACACGATCGCCCAATGTGGCCTTCATTCGCCGGATCACATTCTGCCCGGTGCAGTGCAGCGGAACAATCCTGGAGATCTGCTGTTTCTGTAGATAGTCCATTGTTTGCGCGAGTCGGTTTTCATCCGCTTTTTCCAGATGCATGCCGCCGATGACGCTGTAAATCGGCTGGTTGGTGAAAACCTGCCGGACGTATAGAAGACAATTGACAACACCCGGATGGCCACAGCCAAGCATGACCACAAGACCTTGCTCACATTGACAGACAAGAACCTGCTCATCATGAAAATCATCCAAAATCATCTGGCCGTTTTTTTCGGCGACCAGCTCGACGGCGGGCGTTTCATAATCGGTGCTCTTCGGGATCTCTGTGAGGATGTGCATCCGTTCCCCCACCTGTATGGCCGATGTATTGTACACCAACCGTTTTTCCAGGCCCGCCAGCTCTTCTTTTCGCCAGGGAATTCCGATGGATTTGTACGGCGACCGGGGATCATCCGTTTTTGAAAACTTAGGTGCAAAAGCATCCGGATGAACAAAAACGCGCGGCCATCCGGATGCTTTGGGGAAATGAGCCAACCCGCCGACGTGATCGTAGTGGCTATGGCTTAGAATGACGGCATGGGCCTGAGATACGTCAATGCCCAAATGCCCGGCATTATGCAAATAGACGTCGGTTTGGCCGACATCAAATAAGACTTTATCCTCACCGCTTTGGATCCAGAAGGATAGTCCGTGTTCAGCCAGCAGTCCGCGACGTCGAACCAAATTTTCTGTTAATATTCTGATTCTTAGCATTTGATGTCCTTTGTTTGAAGATTCAATCTTTTTGCCGTTCTTTTATCAATGATTCAAGCAAAGCCGCCCCAAAGCGAATGTACTCTGCGCACGGTCTCGTTTGGTAATAGGCCTGCGTTCTTGG
>JAAYPL010000034.1 GCA_012519875.1 Clostridiaceae bacterium
GATTTCTCTGTACAATGTTCGTGTCCCACAACTTCTCTCCTTTACGTGTGGTTTGGTCACTTACATTGTATTAGAGATGGTTTTGTGGGACATCTCTTTTTGCGTCACTTCAGTTTACATTTCGCCTTCTTCTTTGTCCGGTCACGCTTTTTTTATTAGCCTCTATTTTTTTCAAGTCACTCTGCAAGGCCAACATCTCCCCCTGTTTTCAAGACCACTTGCCTCAGAAAGGGGAACCAATCTCCAGCGGTCATCGGTTTGCCATCGAGCACACCCCTATCGCACATCACATCTTCAGGATACCTCACATTACCACGTATGCCTATTGCCGTCAAAGGATAATTCGAAATTAAAACAGTTTTCCGCATCTGAAATCTGCCGGAACTGTCTGCCGGAACTGCGTAAGCTCATCTATGTTATAGTGAGAGCAGTGATCATCCTTGTTCAGTACTTTTTTAAAAGAAAAACATGGAAGCGAAACAGAATCATGAACAGAATTAAAACCGTCAGTTTGATTGGTCTTGGAGCCCTCGGTCTCCTCTTTTCCGAATCTTTTGCCTCTGCCGCTTCTCCCGGCGGTTTCCGTATCATTGCGGATGCGTCACGCCAGGCAAGATATCGCAAAGAAGGACTTTATAATAATGACAAAGCATTAAACAACTTTAAGATGCTTCGACCGGACGAGGCCTGTGAGCCGGCAGACCTTTTAATTTTTGCTGTCAAGTACGGCCAATTGTCCCAAGCGATCGCCGACGCAGCACTTCATGTCGGCGATCAGACCATCATTCTTTCTCTCCTCAACGGCATCAGCAGCGAAGAGGATATACGTGCCGTATACGGTGATAAGGTTCTTGGCTGCACGGTTCAAGGTATGGATGCTACCAAAGAAGGCAATCGGCTTTATTGGAAAAACATGGGCGCTTTTACCGTGGGCGAGCTCTACTCGGATCAGATCACGCCCCGTCTCTTGCTTGTGGCGGATTATCTCACGCGGGCAAAGCTTCCCCATACTATCGTGACTGATATGCGCGATCGCATGTGGGGCAAGTTCATGCTCAATGTCGGTATCAACCAGGTCATTAGTGTTTTCGAAGGCAATTACGGCACGATTCAGCGCGAAGGCCCGGAACGTAAGCGCATGATCGCCGCCATGCGAGAGGTCATTACACTGGCAAAGGCGGAAGGCATAAAACTCGACGATAACGATCTCCTGTATTGGCTGGATGTTATCAGGCCTCTTGCTGCAGAGGGCATGCCCTCGATGCGGCAAGATCTTCTGCAGGGACGCAAAACCGAAGTCGATCTCTTCGCCGGCACCGTCGTCAAATTAGGACAAAAGCACGGTATCGCTACCCCTGTCAATCAGGCGCTCTTAGGGGAAATTCTCGCCCTCGAAAAGAAATTCTGATGTTTCATTTTCCCAACTCTGAATAACCGCCATCGGCGGATTTCGTGGCTACGGTAAGATTACACTGGTAAATCACTGCAAGACAGAGCAGCGAATAGATTTGGCGCTGCAGACTGCTGTTCAGGTCTATGCGATATTTTTCCTCGATCTTGTTAATCCGGTAGATCACATTGTTCCGATGCATGTGCAACAGACGGGATGCAATGGTGGCATTGCATTTATTGGCCAGATAGACATGGAGCAGATGCAGGTTGTTGGTTCCAAAGTTACGATCATCATTGATCAAATCGAGAAATGCCTTGGGACAGTAGGCTGAGAAATCATGAGCACGAAAGAAGTGCTTCAACACATGGAAAGGAAGCGCATCCTGATACCGAACCATACGGTGATGAAACACAGAGTGATCCTGATCCAAGCCCGATAATTGGTGAAGGGCATCCAACGTACACTTGGCTTGGTTACAAGCGCAGTGTAGGAGGAGCGGGTCGGAGAAGCAGAGAGATACGCCATACGTGGCACCCATATGGTCAAGTTGAGTAAATAGAAGGGCTTCGAATCTCTCCAGCGCATCTCCTTGAACAGCACCGGACTTTTGATTGATACCCAACAGTGCATACGGGGTGTTCTTGTAGACAAAAAAGTGCATGTTGGGCAAAAGCATGCGCAGCTTGATCAGAATGGAGGAAGCCTCTGCCGTCTGGGTACCAAAGTCGATGCAGACCACGGAAAAAAGAGTAAAACTGTCGATGCCCAGGGCAGCGACGGTAGAAGCAATGTCCGAAGCCGTGGGCATCTCAATAATGCGGGTAAACAGAGAGTCCGCAGATCCCAAGGGCCAGCCGGTATATTCCCGAATTCCCGGACTATGCTCGATGCGATAGATCAGATGGCCGACAATATCGCGCAGGCCGTTGCTTTTACCGTTTACACAGATCATACAAAACCGCAGAACAATGACTCCGTCCACCAGACAGTTTGCCAGCAACTCATCATGCTGAGAAAAATGCTGAACGACAGTGACAATATTGGGGATTGAATATGGTGCACGGGCCTGAGGGGAAAGAGTCAAAAGTTTCTCAAACAGACGAACAGGAACCCGGCCGGTCTTTTGCGCTTCATAATAAAAAGGTGCGACCTCTTGGGAAACTTGGCCCACGGAGGCCAGTACGCGAAACTGGTCGTCTTGGAACATACAAGGGTTGCGAAGCACCTGGGTGCTGGAGTCCAGGATCTCTTGGAGCGTTCCGCCGTTGAGCAGAAGTTCAGAAAGTTTCCGATCCCACTCCTGTAGCTGCTCATGCTTGGTCTGAAGGGTCGCAAAAAAGGCCGGCAGACTACAGGAGGCAATTACCGTATATGAGAAACCGTTTACCGTAGCCTTGCCGTCGGTAACCAGGCAGATGTCCACCAGAGCTTTGTCACGCTCCGACGGATGAGTGACAGGATCAGTTACATAAAGGTAATTGGCCGATAGCTCACAATCCGGATAATAAATCCGTATGGCAGAATACATGCGGAATTTTGCGGTGGCATGGGCGCGGAAACTCCAGCCCTGCTCTTCACAAAAATCTTGAAAGATATTTTTCGTCAGTTTCATACCGATCAGTCCATTCAGAAAAATAGTTGCACAAAGTGCACAATGCCTTACTGTTGATTATAACAAATATATAGAGAAATTTCCGATGCTATTTTGTGATAGATCAATATACTGAAAGCTGGAAGCAGCTTAAAAATGAAAGAAAGGGAAGCAACATGATGAAG
This sequence comes from Clostridiaceae bacterium, assembly GCA_012519875.1. GTDB lineage: Bacteria > Bacillota > Clostridia > Saccharofermentanales > UBA5734 > UBA8949. The sequence continues at coordinate 3,170 of JAAYPL010000034.1, forward strand.
ATCCTTGGTATTTGTGCGGGACGCCGCATGGGAAACAGCGAAATTTTACTGAAGTTTGCCCTAAAAGGTGCAGAGGATTCCGGATTTAATGTGGAATTTATTCGGCTGCAGGACTATCAGGTGATCCCCTGTACGGGCTGCGAGGTGTGCATGAGCAAGAAAGTCCTGAGTGGACAGGATACCGCCTGCTCTATTCCGAGCGACGCGGACAATTATTCCAAATATGCTGAGCTGGTTCTAGAGGCAGACGGCCTTATCATTTCTGCTCCCTGCTACAACCTGACAGTGGCCGGACGACTGCTGAATGCCCTTAACCGCCAGCACTGCTGTTTGAGTCAACTCAAGCGCCGCTGCAACGAGCGGGCAAAATACGCCGCCACCATCGGCGTGGCCGGAACGGATTGGAGCAATTATCTGATGCCCATTCTGAATTTTGCCGCCACCGAGCATTGCGGCAGCAAAATGCATCTGGCCGACCAGATGCTGGTGGAGTTCAATCCCGCCCCCGGTACTGTAGTATTGGACGAGACAGCTACCCGGCGGGCCTATAAACTGGGCCAAAACTTGGTTTCCGCCATGAAGGCGGACAAAGGCCGCCATTGCTATCTGGGGGATGCCGAAGAGGTCTGCCCCATCTGTCACGGTGCTCATCTGCAGCTTCGAAACGGAAGGCTGATCTGTCCTACCTGCGACATCACCGCCCATGTTACGCAGGTGGACGGAAAAGTTCAGATCACCTGGGAGCAGGACTTTGATGTGTGCCGTTGGTCCGAGTACGGCGATAACCTTCACCTGAGCGGAATCCGAGCCGGGCACGGCAGACGAAGAGAAAATCTGGAAAAGATCTTGGAATTGACCGAGGATCTTAAGAATTATCTGACCCCGATCAAGCCTTAACGGAACAAACAACATACTAAAGAAGGAGGATCAAGCATGAAAAAAATGCAGGCTGATGTTGCCGTCGTCGCTGCGGGGCTGTCCGGTTTAGCAGCCAGTATCGCAGCAGCAGAACAGGGACTCCACGTTATTGCCCTGGAAAAATCCAAAGTTACCGGCGGTGCGGCCAGTATGGGTATGGGCCCGTTGGCCATCGGTACCAGACACCAAGCCAATGTAGGTTACAACCTCACCCCCGATGACGCATTTCTGAAGCATATGCACTGGTCGCACTGGATGGTGGACGCCCGTCTGGTCTATGATTACTACCGCAAGAGCGCCAGCACCATCGAGTGGCTGGAAAACATGGGTGTCGAGTTTGTCTACCGCAACACTACTCTATACACACCCTCTCGTATGCGCAGCTATGCCGAACCAGAGCGCTGTTGCCACGCAGTGCGGCCTGCCGATGGTGGCAGGATTGGCCCCCGCGTTGCGGCACGCATGATCAAAGCCATGACCGATTATGCCGAAGAGCTGGGTGTTGAAATCTTGCTGGAAACCCCCGGCAGGAAGCTGATCAAGGAAGACGGCCGCATTGTGGGGGTTCTGGGCACCTGCCCTGAAGGAGAAGAGCTGGAGGTCCGGGCCAATGCGGTTATCATTGCCACCGGCGGCTTCGGCGACAACCCGGAAATGATCAAAGAGTACACCGGTTTGACTTGGGGGGAGAACCTGTTCTCTTTCAGAATCCCCGGAAACGTGGGCGACGGAATGAAGATGGCATGGGAAGTCGGTGCCGCACGAAGTGACATTCGTATGGATCTGATGTATCAGATTCCCGACAATATGAACCACTTTAATTTGGAGGGTGCTTTCCGTCA
>JAAYPL010000035.1 GCA_012519875.1 Clostridiaceae bacterium
AGAGAAGAAATGAAGAAGCTCATTTTAGAAGGTTTTCAACAAAATTATGAAGATTTGCCTTCTAAAGATCAAAAACTAACTTTCAAAGTACTTGAAGAGGCTTTACAGAGAAAACTAAATATAGATGGATTAAGCATAGATATTCTTAAAACATTAGGGCTGTATGATGACAAGAAGGGCTATAATTTAGCAGCTCAGCTTGTGGCAGATGAAAATAGTTTTAGAATTATTGATATGGTTAAGTTTGGTAATACCATCGAGGAACTAAATATATAAAAGTTTAATTTGAAAAAATATTTATTGTTAAGTTCATTGATACCACGAAAGGAGACAACAAAATGAACGGACTGACAGATAATTATACTTTGACCAATGGAGTGAAGATCCCCTGCGTCGGCTTCGGAACCTGGCAGATGCCCGATGATCAGGTCGGTGTAGACGCCGTGCTAAATGCCTTTGAGGTTGGTTATCGGCACGTTGATACGGCTCAGGTCTACGGCAATGAGCGCAGCGTCGGACTGGCCGTCAAAGCAAGCGGACTGGCTCGTGAAGACCTGTTTATCACTTCCAAGCTGGCCAACAATGTCCGCGGCTTTCAGGAGACAAAGGCTGCGTTTGAAGCAACCATGCAACGGCTGGATCTGGATTACCTTGATCTCTTTTTGATCCACTGGCCCAATCCGACATCCTTCCGTGATCGCTGGAAAGAAGCAAACGCCGAAACCTGGCGGGCTTTTGAAGACCTGTACCGTGCCGGCCGCATCCGCGCAATCGGCATCAGTAATTTCCATGAACGGCACATCCGGCCCCTGATGGAAACGGCGGAAATAGCGCCGATGGTCAATCAGATCCGGTTGTGCCCGGGAGACACACAGGACGAAGTGGTGAATTTCAGCCGGTCAATGAATATGTTGCTGCAGGCATACAGCCCCTTAGGTGCCGGCAAGATCTTTTCCATTCCGGAAATGCAGGCTTTGGCGGAAAAGTATGGCAAATCCATCGCGCAAATCGCCATTCGCTGGAGTTTGCAGCGAGGCTACCTGCCCTTGCCAAAATCAATAACCCCGGAGCGGATCAAGGAGAACGCCGATGTTTTTGATTTTGTGCTGGAAGCAGCAGATGTGCAATTCATTGCCGACCTGAAGGGCAGCGCCGGTTATTCACCCGACCCTGATACCATTCCTTTTTAAGTCCAGGCGCAGGAAGCAATCCTGATGCGGCTGTGGGGCCGAAAAAACACAAACGGGGACGTACGATGAGAAAATTAATTGATGTGCACAGCCATGTCGCGCCGAAAGGCTATCTGGCCAATTTGGAGCAATATGCGCGGGGCAGCCGTGAACCGGAAATTATCCGACAGGATGGCATGACGATCAAGCTCTACAACGACGGCAAATATCGAATGCCGATGAACGAAAGCATGTTCAGTCCGGAAACGATCTTGACGCAGATGGATCAAGTCGGGGTTCAGATGAACCTGATCAGCGGCGTGCCGGATCCCGGCGTCCTGCCTTTTGAACGCCAGCCGGCGGCTTGCAGGCACTTGAATGATTGTGTCGCCGAAATCGTCAAAGCCCACCCCGGCCGTTTTCGCGGTATCGGTGTCTTGCCGTGGGTTTGCCCCGATGATGCGGCCAAGGAAGCCGGGCGGATTAAGGAGCTGGGGTTTGTTGCCGCCATGCTTTACAGCCATAGCGGTCCTTTGTTGGTTGACGATCCGCGAATGGATCCGACATATCAGGTTTGTCAGGATCTTGCGCTCCCGCTTTTCCTGCATCCTGACGTTCCCCTTTGGTACGATGTCATCAACGATTACAATATGGTGAGCAATGTCGGCTTGGTCATGGACAACAGTCTTGCGCTGCTCCGCTTATTCAAATCCGGCGTTTTTGATCGCTTCCCCAAGCTTCAGTTGATCATGCCCCATGCCGGCGGCGTCCTGCCCTACTTGGACGGCCGTCTTTCCTACACGCCCAATGCCTTTCGCAGATTCACTCCGGAGAATCAGAAACCTTTGGCCGATTACATGAGAAACCCAAACATTTGGTATGACCTGTGTAACCCTTCCGTTCCGGTTCTGAAAATGGCGCGTGAATACCTTGGCACCGATCGCCTGATGTTTGGCGCCGACTATCCGTTTGTGGACCAGGATGTCCTCCTGGATAAGCTGCAGAAAATCGGTTGCTCGGCTGCTGAGCTGGACGGAATTTTCCGGGGAAATGCCGAACGGCTCTTTGGCCCATTACTGTAATTTGTGGTATCTTTATACTGATAACCGACTGTTCAAAAATGACAGACAACAGTATGCGAGATGAATCCGAATGAAAAATAAGTACCAACCTGCGGCGTTTCCGGAAGGCACCCGTTTTTTGCCGGCGCATCGGCCGGGAGACGGCGATTTCTGGCAGTGCACCTACATACCTGATATTGTTTATGCCGTCAGGGACGGTGTCGAGCTGGATCTTCAGCTGATTGTGCCGAAGGAACCCGCAACGCCGCCGCCGCTGGTGGTCTATGTCCAAGGTTCCGGTTGGGCTCGACAGGATACATACACCGCGTTGCCGCTCTTGTCGCACCTGGCAGGTCGGGGCTTTGCCGTTGCCGGCGTCCGATTCCGGGACACCTCCCTCGCCATTTTTCCTGCTCATTTGGAAGATACAAAAACCGCCATTCGTTTCCTGCGGGCCAACGCCGGTCGATACGGCTATCGCGCGGAAAACGTCGGTATCTGGGGAACCTCGTCCGGCGGACATACAGCCGCTCTGGTTGGTTTAACAGCCGGATTGTATACGACGGATGACTATGGACAGTATCCGGATGATGTCCAAGCCGTAGTTGACTTCTATGGACCGACCGATCTCCTGCACATGGATGATTTCCCCGGAATAATTAAACACAACGCGGCGGATTCACCTGAATCTCTGCTGGTTGGTGGGCCTTTGCCGGAAAGAAAGGAACTGGCTCTTGCCGCCAGTCCGATCCATTACGTAACGCCGACGCACAGGATCCCGCCTTTTCTGCTTGTGCACGGGAACCGGGACGCCAAGGTCCACTTCGACCAGAGTGCCCGCCTTTACCAAGCGTTGATTGCCGCCGGAAAAGAGGCCACCCTCTACGCCGTCCAAAATGCCGGCCACGGCGACACGGAGGTCACCGGCCCGGCAATTCTCGACTTGGTTGCGGATTTTTTGGGCAAACACTTAAGGATAGAACCAACTGCCAGTTGAAGCAATAAATCAACAAATGGGGGGAGTTTTTATGGCAAAATTGAAATTCGGCGTGATCGGCTGCGGCTGGATCGGAACCGGTAAGCACATCAGCACTCTGAGCAAGCATCCCAATGCCGAGCTGGTCGCTCTCTGCGATATTGTGCCGGCC
>JAAYPL010000036.1 GCA_012519875.1 Clostridiaceae bacterium
ATAAAACAGGCGGGTCAGGTCATGGGTGTTGTAACGAATCAACGGGGTACCCTGTTTTGTAACACTGGAAAAAATCAGCTCACCGATTTCGCCTTCGGGCAACGGCCGGCCGGTGGCCGGATCAACAACTTCAGCAATAAAGTGATCGGATTGAATGTGCAGCAAATCACCGGCCTCACAACTGATGGACACACCGGGCCCCATGGTTTCGGACAAGCCGTAAATATCAAAAGCCTTGATGCCCAGTTTGTCCTCGATTTGTTCTTTCATGCTCAGTGTCCAAGGCTCGGCGCCAAAGATGCCGACCCTTAAAGCCAACGCCGATTTATCGATGCCAGCGGCTGCCAATTCGTCAGCCAGATGCAACGCGTAGGAAGGCGTGCAAGCCAAGGCGGTTGGCCTAAAATCCATCAGAATCCGGATCTGCCGCTTGGTATTGCCCGTGGAAACCGGTACGGTCGCAACGCCCATTTTTTCGGCTCCGTAATGTAGTCCGAGGCCGCCGGTAAAAAGGCCATAGCCATAAGCAACATGAAGGATATCCGTGCTTGTCATACCGACCGTCGCCAGACATCTGGCGACACATTCACTCCACATCTCGATGTCACCGCGAGTATAGCCGACCACCTTTTGTTTGCCGGTGGTACCGGACGACGCATGAATCCGAACAATTTCATCCATGGGAACGGCAAAGGTGCCGTATGGATAGCAATCCCGCATATCATCCTTGTCGGTAAAGGGCAAAAGGCTCAAGTCATCGAGGGTTCGGATATCTTCCGGAAGAATGCCGGCGGCTTTCATCTTTTCCGTATAAAAAGGAACCGTGCCGTAAACACGGCGCACACACTCAGACAGACGCCGGCCCTGCAGGGCTCGCAACTCCTCGTAAGGCATGGTTTCGGCCTTTTTGTTCCAAATATAGCCTTTCATCAGATGATTGCACCTCCAATTGTAATGGTAGAATTATCCATTTTGCCGGCCGTCCTTGTCAAGCTCCGGATGCTTCCCGGCAGCCAGAATGGCATCAATGATCAATATGACGGCCTGACCGGGCTCCGGCCGGAAACGATAGGTCTGTCCCCGGACAGCCACTTCGAATTGGAAACCGAAGGCAAAGGATAACCCGATCCGGGATTGATACGGAAGTTGTATGCTTAGCGGAACATTCGCCGGATCAACCGGTTCTTGCCCGACAAAAACCATCTGATCTGTGCTCAAACGCAGAACTCCTCTGCCGGCCCCCGTGGCATGGCCGCCTTGCTCAATCAAATCAACGGTGGCCGGAAATTCCAAATGAAAATTGTCATCGGCCAGCATTTTCCTGACCTCTCGCAGTTGCCATTGATGCCAATGCCACGGGTCGGAAAACGAAAAAACGTGTTTTGCCGGATTCGGCGATTTTTCATGCAGAAAGCCACGGGTGTCCATTTCAACCGAATAGCCGCAACGGCTGCAGGTCAGGCCGGCATTCTGGGACCGCATGGCCAGTAAGCTGAGGCAGGACGGGCATTGGTGGCAAAGATTCTGCAGGCCCTCTGCAGGAGCTCGGCTGCGAAAGGCAACCTGATGGTTCTTCTGCCAGCGGTAATCATTGAAATGCAACGCTTTTTCAATCTCTTGCTTTATTTGATCCACCGGGAGCTTGTCCAGATCTGCGGCTTCATACAACAAAAAAGCATGCGCGTCGATCCGACCCGGGCGAAACCCCCGCCGGGACCATCGCGGCCAGGTCAGATAGGCACCTTTTATGTTGACAACGGCGACCGGGCATCGCGTCTTGCCGATCATTTTTGCAATGGCATCATCAATGGCGCAGGGTCCACCGTCCAAGGAGCGCTGGCCTTCCGGATATATTGCCAGAATGCCGTCGTGACGAAGGACTTGAAGCATACGTCTCGTCGCCTGCATATCAGTGTGAAATTGGGTTTTGGGAATGGTGGCCAACCGGGTTAATATCCAATTGAACAACGGCTTTCTGAAAAAATAGTCCGCCACCAAAAAGTGAAGCCGACGGCCGCGAAAAGCCATGGCCATAATCAGAGGATCGAGATAGCTGGGATGGTTGCCTAGGACAATGAGCGGGCCACGCAGGTTTTTCAGGCGCGGATCGCGGCGGATGCCGACGCCGAACAGAACGGTGCAGAGCAACCAGGCCACACCATAGAGAATGGTATAAAGCCAGCCGGCAGGCGGATTATAGGACGCGTTTTTTTTCAGAGGCTTTTTCATGGCTGATCCAGATCTTTCATCGAAAGGGAGATGCGTCTGCGGTCCGGATCAATCCGGAGGACACGCACCTTGACCGGCTGGCCGGCGTTGACAAGCCCGTGAGGGTTTTTGACAAAATGATCGGCCATTTCGGAAATGTGGACCAGTCCGTCCTGATGCACGCCAACATCGACGAATGCGCCGAAATCGGCAACATTGCGGACAACGCCGTGCAAAATCATGCCGGGCTTGAGATCTTGCAAATCCAGGACATCGCTGCGCAACGTCGGCTGAGGCAGATCATCGCGCGTATCACGGCCGGGCTTGCTCAGTGCCTCAAGAATATCGGACAAGGTCAATACGCCCAGCCCGAGCTTGGCAGCCAAATCGTGGGCGTTCTGTTGTCTGGCGCGATCTGCCAACGCAGGTGACGGCAAAATCCCCATCATCCGGCTCAACTGTTCCACATTTTGATATGACTCGGGATGAACAGCAGTATTGTCCAGGGGATTTGCGGCTCCGGGAATGCGCAAAAAACCGGCGCATTGTTCAAAAGTGCACGGTCCCAGCTGGGGCACATCCAACAGCTTTGCCCGCGACGGAAAGGGACCGTTTTTCTCACGCCAACCAACA
>JAAYPL010000037.1 GCA_012519875.1 Clostridiaceae bacterium
CCGGAGCCATAACCATTCGGTCGGTGCCGCCGTTGCTGAAGATTCTGTCGGCGGTGTCGTCGGTGCCGGTGTTGATGTTGCCATCGGCTCACGGGTTGTATGTTCCGGTAAAGCCCGCGACTCAATGTTCAGAATTCCGGTTGCAGCAAATACCAGAATGGCAAAACCGATTAACATCAGGACGCTGACAACAATTTTGGCCGTTCGGTTTGACATTTCTCCTCCACTTTATCCGATGCAACAGCAACTTGATGATCAAAAATTTGCAGCCCGGCGCTCAGATCCCGTACCGGCTGACAATCAGCTCGGTAAGCTGATCCGCCATCCGGCTGATCAGATTAATGTTTTCGCCTTCGATCATGACGCGGATGATGGGCTCTGTTCCCGATGCCCGGACCAGAATTCTGCCGCGGTCGGCCAATTGCCCCTCCAGACGTTGGATAACGTCCAGAATATCCGGATCAGCCATGGCTTCCTTTTTTACATCATTGGGAATACGGGCATTTTTCAAAACCTGCGGCAGAACCGTCATGACGCGACGCGCCTCGCTTAGCCGTTTCCCCTGATGCTTGAGGGCGCGGAGCAGTCGCAGCGCGCTGAGCATGCCGTCACCGGTTGTCGATTCCTCAAGCAAAATGATATGACCCGATTGCTCCCCGCCGATCAAAAAGCCGCCGCGGAGCATTTCCTCCAGCACATAGCGATCACCGACCTTGGTTTTGACCAGATGAATATCACTTTCCGCAGCCATGATGTCCAAACCCAAATTACTCATTACGGTGACGACCAGCGTATTTTTTCTAAGCCGCCCCAAGGTTTGCATATCCTTGGCAATGATAGCCATGATTACGTCACCATCGACCACAGCACCTTGATCATCAACGGCCAGCATTCGATCGGCATCCCCATCAAAAGCGATGCCGAGATCACAACTTTCCCGGCGAACCAGCTGACTCAAGCGTTCAAGATGAGTCGAACCGCAGTTGGCATTGATATTCACACCGTCGGGTTCCACGCCGATGGCAACCACTTCAGCGCCTAAATCACTGAACAGACCGGGGGCGATCTGCGCACAGGCACCGTTGGCACAGTCAAGCGCGATTTTAAACCCGCTCAAGTTCACGCTCATCCGGCGTTTCAGATGCTCGACATAATCACGGGGCGCATTTTTTTGAACGATCCGACGCCCGATACCGGCGCCGACCGGCGGTTCAATGTCATAATTCTGGGGATTGGCGATCAGATCCTGAATCTTATCCTCCGTGGCATCCGGAAGTTTATAACCCTGGCTGCTGAAAAATTTGATTCCGTTGTATTCAAAAAGATTGTGTGAAGCCGAAATAACCACCCCAGCATCACATTGATATTTGCGGGTCAAATACGCAATACCCGGCGTGGGTATGATACCGCAGATTAAAGCATCCGCGCCGGCCGAACAAATACCGGCCACCAAAGCCGCTTCCAGCATATCGCAGGAAATCCGCGTGTCCGAGCCGACCAGAATGACCGGCTTGTGGCTGCATTCGCCGGCCAGGACAATGGCTCCGGCCCGGCCGAGCTGAAAGGCAAGATCCGGCGTCAGTTCTTTATTGGCAATACCACGCACACCATCTGTTCCAAAAAGTCTTGGCATAAAAAACTCCTCTGCTCATTGAAGTAAAGCACAACATTTATTGGACATCAGCCCCGTCTTTTGTCCAAACCGTTACCGCGATCTGGGCCGGTGAGATAAAGGTCGGCTCCATATAGAGCAAACCCTTCGTGTCGACTTGGACATCCAGCCGGGCGATACCAGGCTGTTCAATTTGCGCAAGATCAATATAAGCCAGGATATCGCTTGTATTCAGATCCGAGATGGTTCTTTGCCGGCCCTGAATCGTGACCTGAACGTTGCGCAGCGGGATCTGCATTTCATAACCGTTAGCTTCGGCAGCTTCAAGATTAATCGATGTCAGGGAGACCACAAAGGTTCGTGTGCTGACCGGATTGACCGTAACCTGGACATAAAGCCAAAGGCCGACAGCAATGGCCAGTGAAGCAATCAATAACACGACACGTTGGCGCGTGCTCATCCGGTTAGGATCACGAGGTTTGCCTCTTCTGGTGACAGCCGGTTCGATCTGCGGATCGGTCTTTTTTCCGTCGCGGCGAGACTGACGGATGCCTCCGCG
>JAAYPL010000038.1 GCA_012519875.1 Clostridiaceae bacterium
GAAATGTAATTAAACAAACGAAACTTTGAAAAACATTACGCACTTTTTCTAAAATGAAAAAACCTCCTGATGTCCTATTCACAGGGCCTTGAGAGGTTTTTGCTTGAATTAACTGTCAAACTCGGGGCTCAGGCAGATCAATAAAATCATAAAAATCAATAATGTTTTCGTCAGTGGTCGAAGCAAATTTTTCATTCAATTCCTCATCAGACGGCCAGAACAGTCAACCGGCCGTCAAGTAGCCTGATCCAACAAGTCTTGCACTTGGTCTTGATTAAAATGATAGGATTGGCCGCAAAAGTGGCATTGCAGTTCAATCCCGTCCGGATCCGAAGCCAGCCCGGTCAGTTCGGCGCGACCTAATGCCGTCAGGTTTTGTCTCATACGGTCGGTTGAGCAAGGACAGGCGTAGGAACATGGAGTGGTTGACAGATATTGGATTTCAGGATCGCCAAGCAGCAAATCGAGCAATTGGTGCGGGTCAAATCCTTCATCCATCAGGCTGCTGACATCGGGAAAACCGACCACCCGCTGTTCCAGACGCTCGGCAACCGATTCACCGGCAGCCGGCATGAGCTGGACAATCAGGCCTCCCGCCTGAGAAATTCCCTCCGGCCCCATACGGACGCCAAGGCTGACGGCCGACGGCGTCTGCTCGGAAGTGGCCAGATAATAGGTCAGATCTTCGGCAATCTCGCCGGAAACCAATTGGACGGTACCTGTATACGGCTCTTTTAGGCCAAGATCGCGAATGATCGTCAGTGTCCCCCGGCCGACAGCCGATCCGACGTCCAGCTTGCCCGGGCGGGCATATCGTGTTTCCACCACCGGCTGGATAACCAGGCCGCGAACCGTTGCGTCGCCTTGGGCAACAACCGTCATGCCCTGCATCGGTCCATCGCCGCGAACAATGGCCGTGATCGATTGATGGCTTTCTTTCAGGTCGTGAGCCAACATCAAAGCACCGCTCATCAGCCTGCCCAACGCGGCAGCAGATACCGGTGACAGCTGATGCAGCCGGACAGCCTCCCGGCATAATGCCGTGGTTCGACAGGCAAATGCGCGCACAGCACCCCGGTATGCGGTGGCACGAACAATATAGTCGCCCTTTGGTTCCTTCCGGTTCATTGATGCAATCCTTTCATCTTGGTCAGGCCAGAGGCCGGCGGGCCACGACAAAATGTCGTTCATCGGTCGAAGCCGGTTTTTTCATGCTCAGACCGCCATGATGTCCAACCGGTTCCAATCCGGCTTCAAGAAGCCACTGATGAATCTGTTGGCAGTCATAAAGGCGTTCACGAATGATCTCCTCGTATCGATCATAGGTTCCGTCCGGCCGAAGTGAAAAAAGAATCAGCTCAGCCGTGCTGATTTTGCTTTTCCGATTATATTTATTTTGCCAAAACAATGTGTGCTTGCCCTGATCCTCAAAAAATATCCGGTCCCCCAAGGTTGTTGCCAAGTGGTGTTCGGTTGCCAGATCAAAGATCAGTACGGCTCCCGGATTAAGGTAATTGGCACAGAGTCGAAACAATCGTTGCACCTTAGCCGGCCGGATCAGATGATTGACCGTGTCCAAAAGACAAACGATCAGATCAACAGTGCCGTAAAGTTCAAACCGGCTGATGTCCTGCTGGAGAAAAAGGATCGATGGACGGCCTTCCCTTGCTTGAGCTTTTTGCCGGGCACGGTCGAGCATGGCGGAGGACCAATCAATTCCGATCGGGTCATAGCCGCGATCTGCCATGGTCAGGCAAACGCTGCCGGTTCCGCATCCGAGGTCGAGCAGAATCGGGCGGCCATCCTCGCCGTCACCGCCAACACCACGGCGACTGTATCGCTCCTGCAGGCGAATGACGTGATCCGCCCAAGCGGCCGGATCAACAGCGGTCTGCCATTCGTCATAAAGCATCGCCAGATGCATGTACCCGTTTGCCATACCTTTTACTCCGGATTTTCCAAATAATTCAGCGCCGCGGCCAGCTGTGTGTCCAGCTCCGGTGTAAGCTGATGAATTGAAAGCCCTGCCGCCTCATCCGGCAAGGCAACCGGTAAATCCGGTGTGAGGCCGACCTCTTCAATGCTTTCGCCATTTGGCAGGTAGTAAAGAAAAGTGGTGACATTGACAGCGGACTTATCCGGTAAAAGGAAGGTCTGCGTGCCGGAACCTTTCCCAAAAGACTGCTCGCCGATCAGGTAAGCCTTGTTATGATCGCGGAGACAACCGGAAAACAATTCAGACGCACTGGCCGACATTCCATTAATCAGAATGGCATATCGCATGGTGTCCGGAACAGCCGTCTTCTCGTCGGAATGCCAGGTTTCTTTAAACGGGCGGCCGTCAGCGCGGCCTTGTATCGTCGCAATGACCATCTTGGGCAAAATGTAATCCAGCATCCGGATTACCTCATCGGCTCTGCCGCCGGAATTGTTGCGCAGATCAATAACCAGCCGCTCGGCCCCTCGGGCCTGCAGATCATCTATCGCGGCGGCAAATAGTTCCGCCACGCCTCCTGAGAATTCCCGAATCTGGATATAGCCGATCTCATCGGTCAGCATACGGCTGTTGAGGGCGGCGTTGGTGATCCTGCGCCGCTCTATACGAAAAGTCAGGTTGCGGCCTTCGGTCGGTCGGAACATCAACAATTCAACGATCGTTCCTTCCTGTCCCTTGACCATGGCCGCCACCTCTTCGACGGTGGATATCTCGGAGACGTCGACTCCGTCCACATCAAGGAAGACATCACCGGTACGAAGACCGGCGGATTCGGCCGGACTGCCTTGTAAAACTTCGGTGATCTCCACCAGGCCGTTGCGATTGATCATCACCAGGGCGCCAATGCCGACGTATTCGCCCTGCATGCTCTCTTCAAGCATGTTGTATTGTTCGGCGGTCAAATACATGGTATAACGGCTGCCTATGCGATCCACGACACCGCTGACCATGGCCTCGAGAATTTTGACGTCCGATAGTTCTTCATAATAATTGTCATCGAGAATTTTGATAGTATCTTTCAGCTTGGCAACGGCTTTTTTGGTCTCGGCATCATCAGCAAAAGAAAGCGCGTTAGGCGAAGATCGCCCGCCGATCAGGCCGGCCCTGGCAAGTCCCGCGCCAATCAGAATCGCACCTCCTGCAGTAAGCATGAAGGTAATCGAAGCCGTGATCAAAACCGTCAGGACATACGTCCAGATCGGCCGGCCTCGTTTTGGTTCCGGCATCGGCGTGCCGGGGGAGGGTTGCTGATAAATCTGATGGTTCATGACTGACTCGCTTTCCACCGGAGCTGGTCCGGGTTACCGAATATACTTGGCAGGATCAACGGTGCTGCCGTTGTACAAAATTTCAAAGTGAAGATGAGGGCCGGTGGATGTGCCGGTGCTGCCGCAGGTGGCGATTTTCTGGCCGATGGAAACCTGCTGGCCGACCCGAACCAGTGTGTTTTTTAAATGGGCATAAAGGGAGCAATATCCGTCGCCGTGGTCAATGACAATGTAATTGCCATAGCCATATCCACCGGTATTGCGGCCTTCATAGGGATTACGGACCAAAAGCACCTCGCCTGCTCGCGATGCCACAATGGAATTGCCGTATTTCCCGCCAAGATCAACGCCGGTATGCATGCGGTAGTAGTGATAAATGGGATGAAAGCGCATGCCGTAAGCGGAATAGATCGTGCGATCAGCCGGATAGGGCCACGCCCAGCCCTTGCCGGAAACCGGTTTTCTCTGAGCCGCGGCTGTGGCCCGGGCAGCGGCCGTGGCCTTGGCCGCTGCCGTGGCTTGCTCGCTGGCAACTTTTTTCTGAAGTGTTTTGACCAGCTCGGCAACCATGGCGGCCTCGGCCAGCAGGTCGGCTTCGGCCTGCTGCTGCCGTGAGAGCTTGAGTTCAACCTCCTCAAGGTCCTGCCTGGTTGCCTCGGCATCGGCCTCCAGTTTGGCCAATTCGGCTTCGAGTTGCTCAACCACCTCTTCCATGTCCGCCGCATGCTGTTTGGCAAGATCCCGAAGCAAGGCGGCATGATCCTTGCCGGCCTGAAGATCCTCGATCATCTGCTGGTCCGCGTCGGCAATGATCGACATAAATTGAAGGGTCGTGAAAAAGCCCTGCAAGCTTTTGGAGCTAAGAAAAATCTCCAGAATTGATTTTGGCCGGTAATTGATCATGGTCCGGATCCGTTGGCTGTATTGGACCTGCTTCGAGGCCAAATCTTCTTCCGCTGCCACATAGTCGGCATAGGCCTGCTCCATTTCAGACACAGCCGCCTCAAGTTGAGCGGTTTTTTCTCGGTAGAGGTTTTTTTGTTCATCGCTGCGCTTGTTAAGCCACGCCAGTTGACCGGTTAATTCGTCCCGCTCCCGGTCCAGCTGGCGGCTGATGCCGGCCAACCTGGCTTTTTCTGCCGACAGCGCCGACTGACGCTCTTTGGCCTCTTTCAATTCCTCCCGCGTTGTTGATGCAGCCCGGACAGGAGGCGAAACCAGTCCCGTAGCCCATCCCATCAGGAAAAGAAGAGCCAGCACAAGAGATATCTTGCCTATGCCACTGCTGCGCCGGCCGAATAATCGCTTCTTATACATCAAGCCTCGCCTCCCACCCTTTCTAAACCCGGATGTGACGACGGACCGAAACGGCGCTGCCCAAAGAGCCAACACCGACGCCGATCGCCAGATTGATAATCAGAACAATGATTGTTAGTTGATCGACCGGGAGCATGGTCAAAAAATCCGAAGGTTTGGCGCCGGCCATCAACGCGCTGTACAGACGATCATAGCCGAACATGGTAACGCCCCAGGCCACAGCGGCGCCGATCAACCCCACGAGAGCACCCTCAATAATATAAGGTACACGAATGTACCAGTTGGTGGCGCCAATGTACTTCATGATGCTGATTTCCTCGCCTCGGGCAAAAACAGAAATACGCACCATGTTGGAAATAATGAAGAAAGAAATCAAACCAAGGACAATAAAAGCTGCCAAGGTTGCGTAATTAACCCATACGATGGCTTCACTCAGGAAAGACATAACCGCCAGTTCTAGGGAAACCTTGCGTACACCCGCCAAGCCGGCCACCCTGGTTTGGAAGGATTCCGCCAACGAGGGATCAACGAGCTGTACGGTGTATGTATAGGGAATATTATCGATGGGAAAATCGGCAAAAAGCTCCGGATTCTCCATGCTGGCGACAAATTGGTCGAAGTTTTCCTGCGGGCTGTAGCGCCGGAACTCCAAGACATCGTCATCGGTCGCCAGATAGCGATCCAGATCGGTCAGTTCTTGGCTGTCAACACCGTTTTTCATGGTAATTTCGATCGGTGGCTGCTGCCCCGCTGCGGTCATAATATGGCGCGCATTAAGGGAAAAAACAGTGAAAAAGCCCAAAAGAACCAACATCAAGGCAATGGTGCTGATCGACGCCAGCATAACCAACGGATGGCGGACAAGATTGCGAAAGCCTTCTCGGAGCGAGAGAAAAACTGAAGTCAGCTTCATGGTGTCCTATCCTCCGCGCCGATATCGGTTGTAGCCGCAGATGGTATGTTCCCCGGTGTAGGACAAGGTGTTTGCCGAAGATAACCGCCCACGGCGTCGTCGCGAACCAGATAGCCATCATCGATCTCAATCACGCGTTTTTTCATCTGGTC
>JAAYPL010000039.1 GCA_012519875.1 Clostridiaceae bacterium
CAGACACTTTGATTCGCAACGCCGATATCGCCATGTATCGGTCCAAATCCAGCGGCAAGGACCAGGTGGCGTTCTTTAATGAGGCCATGCGAGATTCGGTTGATCGCAAAAATGATCTGGAGCGTCGCCTGCGCAAAGCTATCCAAGACCGCCGATTAAATCTCCACTATCAACCGATTGTGCATAGTTCCACCCAAAAGATCATTGGGCTGGAAGCTCTTTTGCGTTGGGATAGCGGCAACGAAGGCGTTTTACCGGCCGGCCAATTCATTCAGGTTGCGGAGAGATTAGGCTTGTGCTCAATTTTCAGCGACTGGGCATTGCTTACTGCCGGCCAACAACTTGGCAAATGGATGGATGACAATTTAATCAAACCCGATGATGATTTCCGCCTGTCGATCAATGTTTGCGCGGATCAATTAACCGATCCGGAATTTCCCTCACGCGTTAACTCGGTCCTTGACCAAAACAATTTGCCGCCAAGCCTCCTGGCCTTGGATCTGGCCGAAGGGATCGTCCAGTCCGGCCACCCGCAGGCCAAAAGCAATATGTTGAAACTGCATGAAATGGGCATTGCCCTTAACTTGGATGACTTTTCCCAGGCTTTCCCGACACTGCAAGAAGTCAGCGACATCCCGTTTTTCTCGCTGAAATTAGATCAGAACGTCGTGCCTGCTCTTCTGGATAATCCAAACGGGGAACATATTCTTAAGGCCTTGGTTGTCTTGGCGCATCGGCTGGGTTTTGTCGTTGTGGTGGAAGGCGTCGAAAGCGAACATGCCGGCCAATGGTTTCAGTCCCATGGTTGCGACGGCTTGCAGGGATATCACTATAGTCGGCCGTTGCCGGCGCCTGAGATGGAAGCGTTGCTTAAAAGTCAGCAACACTGATCGATCAAATCCAGTTGATTTCTCTTATATTGGGCGTACAAGTATTCCAGGCGATGCATGGCATCGTCCATTTTCAGCTGGAGATCTGCGGCCCTGCGTAGGTTTTTGGCATCCAGAGCCTGTCTGATTTCATTAAACAGGCAGACCCGTTCCTGTGTATCCTTAGCCAGATGACGGCGCAGCTCATCGATTTCATGCCACAGTTCATCATCGTACTCCGAAGGCGTGTGAATTTTACGACAGGTCCGGACACGAGTAAGATTATGGTGTAAAATCCGTTCGCGCAACTCCAGCTCCCACATGTCCAGCATGGCCTTCGAATAAGATGATATGATCCGGTGGGTGAAGACATCGCCGCGACACAGAATTTCAAGACCCTCTTTTTGACTGAGCAGGCGTCGCAGGGTCTCGTACACCGAAGCAGGTGGCTTGCCGAACAGACGATCCCGTTCGGCTTCCGTGTATCGGGCAAACACATCTTCTTCGCTGCGGTACATGCGGTCGGCCAGCAAATATTCCGCCGGTTCACCGGCTTTTTTACAAAATTCCCGTTCCAGCTCATTCGGGATTTGGTCTGATCGGATGGCATAGGCAATGCCGTCCAGCATGCTTTGATACATGGAAGCCAAAGCGATGTAAGCGTTGGTGTGCGGGCTGGGGGAACGCACTTCGAAACGAGTGGCTAAAGGGTTTTCCTCACTACGGATCAGGCCCAGCAGCACCGTCCGATTGCGGGATGGTGTTTCGACGTCGCGCCCCAAGGAGGTTACAGCATGCGTCGGGGCTTCGAATCCCGGTTTCAACCGATTAAATCCGTCATTCGTGACCGTAATGAAGGGGCTGATGATCGTGCCATAATGTTTCATGAATCCCATGAGCGCACCCCATCCGATCTCATTCAGAAAGTCCGCATGATAGTCTGCCGGAGCAAAAAGGTTGATTTGCCGGCCGTCCTGCAGCTTGGCTACGGCATTGACATGGATATGCTCTCCACTGCCGGCAACGCCTTCAATCGGTTTGGCCATAAAGGTTGCTTCCAGGCCGTGTAAACGGAAAATCTCTTTAATGAAAATCCGGGCGAAAAGCTCATTGTCAGCGGCCTGGACAGCCGGTGCGTAGTGCCAGTCGATCTCCAGCTGTTCCATGATATGATCGAGGTTGCCGCCGCCGGTCAGCATGGCCTTGACCCCGCCGACTTCCTTATGGCCCATCTCCGGTTTCAGGCCATAAAGCTCCAATATATTAATTGATTGTTCAAGGGCTGTTCGCACAATTCCTTTGGTTCTCTTCCAGTATTGCTCTTTCAATCCTTGCGAAATCGATAGTTGTTCCCGGTTGTACTCCTGCTCCGGAGTCCGGACCCAGAATTCCAGCTCGGTGGCAACGGTCAGCGAGATGTCGACAATATCTTCCGGTTGTATCGCCCACTGTTCGCAAAGGGCAGGACGCTCCAGCAACAGCTGCTTCATTTCCTGACCGAACCGATCACAGGCCCGTTTCAGCAATGCCCGTGAGCAGACATATTGCCCGTTGTGCGACAAAAATGCCGGAATACGCAATGTGCCGCAGGGCATGCAGCTGGTCAAGCCCACGTTTTCATAGTTGTAATCAACAAACCAGTTGACCGAAAGGTCGGCTATCAGATCGACTTTTCCATCGTTGAGCGTGGCGATTCCCGGAAGGACGACCGATGAACCGTCGGTCTGGACGCCGCCGTGCAGGTAGTTATCAATCTGCTCCAGGAAAAGGTTGACCGGAATTTTTTCATCCGTGTCATTGCCGGCCAAATCGATACCGGCCAAGGAAACAAAACGAACCTCGGGATGATCGGTCAAGAGACGGGTGATCATGTCAACCGAGTGGCAATCGCGAGGAATGACATACAGCAAATCAGGCTGAATGGCGAACGCATTACGGATCATGTCATGCTCCTTTCGCTTGGGGGAACAGATGTTATCTCCCGATATTCAATATTGTAGCTGAAGGGCACCAAGAGTCAAGGAAAACAACCGAAAACCTTGGAGGTGAGTCTGGCTGTCAAGGTTGATCCGTTGAACAACCTATTATCGGCATGTTATACTTGAGTCTGCATACAGACTATTGTTTTATCGAATGTGTGCGTATGATTTATTTTTGAAAAGGAGCGTTTTCATGAAGCTCAGCGACTGTGTCCGAGTGCTCGAAGCCGAGGTTTTGGTTCCGGCCGAGGATATGCAAATGGAGATCAAAGTGGCCTGCGGAGCCGATCTGATGAGTGATGTCATGGCCTTCGCTTGTGCCAAAAACGAAGTCATGTTGACCGGACTGATCAATCCCCAAGCCATCCGAACCGCCGAGATGATGGATGTTCGGGTTATTGTTTTTGTCCGGGGCAAGCGTCCGACCGACCTGATGTTGCAAATGGGCCGTGATAAGGGCATCTGCATCCTGACCACTCCGTTGCCGATGTTTTCGGCCTGCGGCGTCCTTTACGAAGGTGGCGTTCAGGGTAAGGGGGGCTGACCGCTGAAATCTGTTAAACTTGCTTATCCGATCCGGGATTCGGATTTTATTTCGGCAGGCGAGGCCTCCAGTATGACCAAAAAAGCGCTGGCCCGGTTGGGGGTGCCCCCGCAGATCATCAAGCGGGCCGCCATCGCCATGTATGAAGCCGAGATCAACGTGGTCATTCATGCCAACGGCGGAACCGCCGAAACCGAGATTTTTCCGGATCATATACGTATCTGTGTTCTGGACAACGGCCCCGGCATTCCTGATGTCGAGCTGGCCATGCAGGAAGGATGGTCAACAGCGTCGGATACAGCCAGAGAAATGGGATTCGGGGCGGGAATGGGCCTTCCCAATATTAAGAGAAACGCAGATGAAATGTCCATTGATACCCGTATCGGAGAAGGTACGAAAATAACGATCATTATTCGATTCTGACCATCGTTGATTGCCGGGGAGGTATAAATGTCCAAATTGCACGCCGTACGCCTGAATCGTGATCTGTGTATGGGTTGCACGAATTGCATTAAGCGTTGTCCAACCGAAGCCATACGCGTGCGCGACGGTAAAGCTGTCATTTTTGAAGAGCGCTGTATTGATTGCGGCGAATGTATCAGAGCCTGTCCGCACCATGCCAAAAGCGCCGACATGGATCCTATGAGCCGCCTTGGTGAATACAAACGGACCGTGGCGCTGGCCGCTCCTTCGCTTTATACTCAGTTTGGGCCGCCGGCCACGCGGGAAATGGTTCTGGCGGCTTTGCAGGGAATTGGGTTTGACGAGGTCTACGAAGTGGCGCTGGGTGCCGAAATTGTTTCCCGGAAAACAGAAGAATTGTTGAAGACAACCGATGGCAACGTGCCGCGTCCCTTGATTTCTTCCGCCTGTCCTGCCGTTGTCCGCCTCATCCAAATGAAATATCCCGGCCTGATCCCGAATCTGATATCTTTTGATTCGCCGATGGAGGTGACCGCCCGCCTGGCGCGCGAAGAAATCATTGCGAGAACCGGTCTGGCCAATCACGAAATCGGTTTGTTTTTTATCAGCCCTTGTCCGGCTAAGCGCACTGCGATCTACAATCCGATTGGCCGGACAAACAGTGACGTTGACGGCGCAATCGCCATTTCCGATGTTTACTCTCTGATTTTGGAGCAGCTGGAAAAATCAGTCCACACCAAATTGATCGGTAAAGGTAATCTGCAGGCCGGTGAATGCGGCTTGCGCTGGTCGGCGGCCGGCGGGGAGGCCCGGGCATTGAACACTGAGCGTTATCTGGCGGTCGACGGTATTCACAATGTAATCGCTATCTTGGAAGAAATCGAAAATGAACGCCTGAAAGATATTGATTTTATTGAGGCCAACTCCTGTATTGGCGGTTGTCTGGGTGGACCGTTGACCGTTGCCAACCGATTCTCCGGGAAAGCCAGGCACCGTACGTACATTAAAGCCGCCGAACATATGCCGGAAAACTATCCGGCCAGACGAGCTGCCTGGGAGAGTGCTGTCGGCGATATTTCCCTGCCGGATCGACTTGAAGCCAATCCGGCTTTGCAATTGGACGATGATATTACACAGGCATTGCTCAAATACGAGCAGATGAAAGAAATTGCCGAACGGTTGCCCGGACTTGATTGTGGTGCCTGCGGCGCTCCGAATTGCGAGGCTTTAGCTGAGGATATTGTTCGTGGCGAAGCCTCGGAAGATGCTTGCATTGTCTTGCTCAAGGAGCGTCTTGCTCAAGAAAAGACGACTTATGGCGAGAAAGGAACGGATTATGCCGAAAATCCTGACGGTTGAAAATCTGTTGGCCCATTTTCCCTGTCGACAGCTGAATCGAGGAGGTGACCAAACCCGGCAGATTGCCGGCGGCTATGCCTGCGACCTGTTAAGCTGGGTGATTTCACGGGCCGGTGAAACG
The DNA here is from genome assembly GCA_012519875.1 of Clostridiaceae bacterium. Taxonomy (GTDB): domain Bacteria; phylum Bacillota; class Clostridia; order Saccharofermentanales; family UBA5734; genus UBA8949. The sequence continues at coordinate 5,296 of JAAYPL010000039.1, forward strand.
GATGTCTGGCTTACCATCCTTAACAGTATGAATGTTGTGGCGGTTGCTTCATTGGCCGATTGTGCCTGTGTTATGTTGACCGAAGGTGTTGCTATGGATCAGGCCGTGTTGGGCAAGGCCGACGAACAGAATGTCATGATATTATCAACCGATCTGACGACCTGGGAAGCGGCGGTGGCTTTGGCTGAATTGTTACGATTAAATCGATGATTTTTCAATGTGACTTTCATATCCATTCAGTTTTATCTCCTTGTGCCGATGTCTGGATGACACCGGCCAATATTGTTAATATGGCCCGGTTGCAGGGGTTGGAAGTGATCGCCGTCACCGATCATCAGAGCAGCGGCAATTGTGCTGCGACCATGACCACAGCCCGAAGACTGGGCGGGCCTTTGGTCATTCCCGGCTTAGAAGCCGAAAGTTCTGAAGAAGTCCATCTGATTTGCTTATTTCCCGATCTGGATGCCGCACAAGAAATGACCGGCTTGATACGTCTTCATCTGCCTCCTATTGCCAATCGTCCCGATATTTTTGGCGATCAGATTTATTATGATTCCGATGATCGGCCGAGAGGAACCGAAGAACTTCTTCTCATGCAGGCCTGCGGCCTCAGCATTGATGAAATAGCCGATCGGACTGTTGCGCTTGGCGGTGTTTGTCTGCCTGCGCATATCGATCGATCATCCCACAGCTTGCTGGCTGTTCTGGGAAGCATCCCGCCACGCTTTAAGGGAACCACAATGGAAATATCCGCGCGAACCGATCCGGAGAGCTTTTTGTCCGCTCATCCGGAGCTGGCCGGCTGCCGGTTGATCCGCAATTCGGATGCCCACAACCTTGCCGATCTTGCCACGTCAGGATGGCCACATGATGTTCAGTTGTCCGGATCACGCCTGACAGCTCGCGATGTAATCCGATCATTGGGAGAACTGCTGTAATATTTGTCTCAACTTATGCCTGTCCAAGAATGGGTGAGTTGTAAGATTAAGTGAAATAAAAGAGGCTCATTGCCATCCCATACAATGTAAGTGGAAATGCTAAACAAGGAGGAACAGCATTGAGCCAC
>JAAYPL010000040.1 GCA_012519875.1 Clostridiaceae bacterium
AATCCGGGAGCCAAAGCCGTTAATTTGGGCACGGGCCGCGGCTATAGTGTCTTGGAACTGGTTCAAGCCTTTGAACAGGCCAGCGGCCGGACAATCCCTTACCAAATTGTGGGCAGAAGAGCCGGGGATATTGCCGAAAGTTTTGCCGACCCGAGCAAGGCCAAAACCGTCTTGGGCTGGCAGGCCGTACATTCTTTGGCAGATATGTGTGCGGATACGTGGCGCTGGCAGTCTGCCAACCCGGAAGGTTATGGCGAATAATTAAGTTTTCGAAAAATTTTTATTAAAGTTGGCTTTACCCGAAATTCGTTGTTGTTTTGGTGGTATAATACATGGGTTTGAGTAGAAATCATTTCATCACCTTTCATTTCCTGAAGTGAAAGGAAACCGGAGGACAATTCCTGTGAAACGAAGAACGTCGGCCCGAGATAAAAGCGGCCGCAACCAAGCAATGAGAAACACATCATCCAGGGTTTCCGCCCAACGCCAACGCTCCGCGAAACGCAAAAAAAGAGCCGTTGTTGCGATCATTATCGTTTTGGCGATCATCCTTGCGATGTTTGCCGGTGTGTTTATTTATCTCCGTATTCTTGCCGGTCGTATGCATTATGTCGATCCGGGCAAGGAAACCATACCCAGCCAATACAACCTGCCGACCGAAAGTCTGGTCAACCCGGTTCCCTCGGTCAAGGAAATCATGAACATCCTGCTGCTTGGCGTCGATACCCGTGATGCCGACAGTTTTGGCGAACGGTCCGACGCCATGATGATCCTGACCATCGACCAATCAACCGGCAAGATCAAGCTGGCTTCTTTGCAGCGCGACATGCTTGTGTACATTCCGGGTGTTCGTGAGCCCCAAAAAATCAATGCCGCCAATGCCTTGGGCGGACCGATGCTGTCGGTTCGTGTGGTTAACGAGACTTTCCGTCTCGATATCAAGCGATACATGGTTGTCAACATGCAAGGAATGAAAGAAATCGTCGATCTGGCCGGTGGAATCTGGGTCGATGTCAGTCGGGCGGAAATACCTCATATTGCGCCACGGCCTGAGGCGCCCGGCCGGCAGAAACTCAACGGCAGCCAGGCGGTGTCATTTTCCCGTATCCGTGCCATTGACAGCGACTATGGCCGCATGAACCGCCAGCGCACGGTGATTCAAGCTTTGTTGGATGCTTTCATGCAGGCTGATCTGGTGACCAAAAACAACATGATTTCCGAGGGCCTTGGTTGTGTCACAACCAATATGAGTGTCAGCGAATTATTGGATATCGGTCTTAATACCATTCCCAAACTGGACACGAGAATTGAGCAGTTGCAAATTCCCATCAAGGGTTATTTCCGTGAATACAGCGGAAACAGCTGGGTTAATTTGTGCGATTTTAATGGCATGATTCCCTTGTTGCAGGAATTCATTTTTGGTCGGATCTATCCGTTTGATCCGGTCAAGGTCATTCCCGGCGCGCCCAATTCAGGTGTTGCGCTGCCGTCACCGCGGCCGACGACCACGGCCGGCACAACAGCAGAGGTGACTACCAGTCCTGAGAGCACTCCTGTTGAAACAACCGTGGAGACCGAGGCAACCACGGTTCCCCCGGAAACAAGTTCACCCACCTCCGGGACTACCCTCGAGACCACCCGTGAAACGACCGCAGAGACCGAGGCAACAACAGCAGAACCCGAACCGACAACTGCTTCAACGACAACGGTTGCGGAAACAACCGCAACCGGTGCGGAGACATCGGCTACGGAATAAAAATTTCCAAATTCTTATGACGGATCGGGAAGGAGGATTCGCATGTTGCTGGATATTATTTTAGGTGTGATTATTCTGATTAATATCGTACTTGGGCTTAAGCGCGGTCTCCTTGTGATGCTGGGGCGCCTGGCCTTGCTGGTGCTGGTATTGGCGGTGGCCTTGCTCCTGTCGGCTCCCCTGACGGCAAAACTCACCGAATCGGCACTTTTGGCTCCATTTGCCGAAAGCATCACCGAGAATATTCTGGCCCCGCTCTCGCAAACCGCCACCAGCATCGGCGCGGCAGTGGAAAGTTTCGGTCTGCCGCAGATGCTGGAAGACCTGATGCAAAAATACTTGCCGAACCAAGAGAGCAGCCTGACGCAGGCTTTCCCGGAGTTCAGCGCTGTCTTGGTTAAATTTGCTTTGAACGCATTGGTTTTCCTGATTATCTTCATTATTATGGTTCTTCTGATCAGTTTGTTGACCCGTGCGTTAACCAAGGCGGCTGACAAAATCCCTTTGGTTGGTTCGGCCAACCGCTTAGGCGGCTTTTTTGCCGGGCTTCTGATCGGTCTGATTCAGATTTCGGTTCTGTTGCTTGTTCTGGGCTTTATCGCGCCGCTGATCGATCCGGTGGCCGGCTGGCTGGCTGACTCCTGGATTGCCGGTCAATTTTTTGCAATCGATATTTTGTCGTTGATATTCTAAATTCACCTCTTGACAAAAAGCCGTTCAGCGTCTATATTTATTTTTGGAGTTAGCACTCTCGATCAAAGAGTGCTAATTTCGTCAAAAAGAATTGCTTGAAGAATAAAGGAGGCATCAACATGACCATCAAACCTTTAGGTGACCGCGTTGTCATCAAGATGATCGAAGTGGAAGAAACAACCAGGGGCGGCATCGTTCTGCCGGGTTCGGCCAAGGAAAAACCGCAGGTGGCCGAGATTACGGCTGTCGGTCCCGGCGGCAATATTGACGGGAAAGAAGTCGTCATGCAGGTCAAAGTCGGTGATCGGGTGCTGATCAGCAAGTATGCCGGAACCGAGATCAAAATCAACAACGTTGAATACACTATTCTGAAGCAGAGCGACATTCTTGCGATTGTCGAATAAGTCCTGAAATAAAGAACCGGAGGTATACAATTATGGCAAAAGATCTTAAATACGCAGAAGATGCCAGACATTCACTGGAAAGAGGCGTCAACAAACTGGCAGATACCGTCAAGATTACACTGGGCCCCAAAGGCCGCAATGTCGTGCTGGATAAGAAATACGGCTCACCGGTTGTCACCAACGATGGTGTGACCATCGCCAAGGAAATTGAACTGGAAGACCGTTATGAAAATATGGGCGCTCAACTGGTCAAGGAAGTTGCGACCAAGACCAACGATGTAGCCGGTGACGGCACGACCACCGCCACCCTGTTGGCTCAGGCCATCGTGCGCGAAGGAATCAAAAACATCGCCGCCGGAGCCAATCCGATGATTCTCGGCAAGGGCATCGTGCTGGCTGTTGATGCCGCGGTGAAAGGAATTGCCAACAGCTCAAAAAGCATTGACGGCAAACATGACATCACGCGGGTTGCTTCGATTTCCGCCAATGACGATATTATCGGCGAACTGATTGCCGATGCGATGGAAAAGGTCACCTCGGACGGCGTCATTACCGTGGAAGAGTCCAAGACTATGGGTACCGACCTGGAGATCGTCGAAGGCATGCAGTTTGACCGTGGCTATGTGTCTCCTTACATGGTAACCGATTCGGACAAAATGGAAGCCGTACTGGATGATCCTTATATCTTGATTACCGACAAAAAAATCTCCAACATTCAAGAAATCCTGCCGATTCTCGAAAAGATCGTTCAGGCGGGTAAAAAGCTGGTGATCGTCGCTGAAGATGTCGAGGGTGAAGCCTTGGCGACTCTGCTGGTCAACAAGCTGCGCGGAACCTTTACCTGTGTTGCGGTCAAGGCTCCCGGCTTTGGCGACCGCCGCAAAGCCATGTTGCAGGATATCGCTGTTCTGACCGGTGGTCAGGTTATTACGGAAGAACTGGGTCTCGATCTTAAGGAAACCACAATCGAGCAACTTGGGCGTGCCCGCCAGGTCAAGGTCCAAAAGGAAAACACCATTATTGTTGATGGTGCCGGAAGTGATAGCGAGATCAAAGCTCGTATCGGTTCCATCCGTGCGCAGATCGAGGAGACCACGTCGGATTTTGATCGTGAAAAACTGCAGGAACGCTTGGCCAAACTTTCCGGCGGTGTTGCTGTTATCCGGGTTGGTGCAGCCACCGAAACCGAGATGAAAGAGAAAAAACTCAGGATCGAAGACGCGCTGGCAGCAACGCGCGCAGCGGTCGAAGAAGGTATTGTGCCCGGTGGCGGAACTGTTCTGATCGATGTCATTCCGGAAATTACACCTCTGTTGGATGAAAGCATCGGTGATGTGCAAACCGGTGTCCGCATTGTAGCCAAAGCGCTGGAAGAGCCCTTGCGCCAGATCGTGACCAACGCCGGTCTTGACGGCAGTGTTGTTTGCGAAAAAGTCAAGAACAGCCCGCGCGGTGTCGGCTTTGACGTCATGGCCGAAGATCTGGTTGACATGATGGAAGCCGGCATTGTTGATCCGGCCAAGGTCACCCGCTCGGCACTCCAGAATGCGGCATCCATTGCCTCGATTCTGCTGACAACCGAGGCTGTCGTCTGTGATATTCCTGAGCCTGAGCCGCCGATGCCGGCTGCCGGGCCCGGAGCAGGCATGTATTAATCCATTTGTGGCCTGAGCCGAACTCAGGCATATAAATGATCTTACCGAATCCCCGAGCAACGGTTGGTCTGCACCTGCGCGGCAGTGCACAAACCGTTTGCCCGGGGATTCCTTGTTTTTGTCGGGGAAATCTTGAATGGTTGGTTGTTTGTTGGACCGGCATACGCTATGATAAGTCTTAAGATTTGAGCCAAGGTCAGCCTGGAGGAAATTCTCATGGATAATATTAATGTGCGCAAAGACGATGTTTTTTTGGAAAAAATCGTTGCCAGACGCAAAACCGGCAAAGATTATTTGAAAATTGCCGCGGTCATCATCGGTGCGCTGGTGGTTCTGTTTTTGTTGGTCCTCTTTAATCAGGTGGTTGGCTTTTTGACACCGCTGCTGTTGGTCGGAGCGGGCTACGCATTTTATATGCTCCTGACCGGTATGAGCATTGAATACGAATATATCGTGACCAATGGCGATCTTGACATTGATCAAATAATCGCCCGGCGCAAACGTAAAAGAATATACAGTTGCCAGGCCAAAGACATGGAAATAATCGCCAAGCTGGACAGTGACGAATGGCGGCAGGCGCAACGGCAAACCGGACGCAAATTATTGGACTGTTCGGCTGTTTTTAATTCACCGGACAACTGGTTCATTTTATCTGAATACAAAAACCAAAGAGTGACGGTTGTTTTTGAGCCGGATGAACGTATGCTCAGGAATCTGCGCCGTTTCAATCCCAGTAAAGTCAAATATATTCCACATTGAACAGGACGGATGAATAATGATTGACGAACCACTTCTTAGTGCCGGACACCCCGGCCCTTATAGTTTTACCATTCGCGGCACCGACACGGATCCTGAGGATCGCCTGCACCTGTTTGCCCTTTTGTCATATATGCAGGAAGCGGCATTTTTTAATGCTGAGGCCGGAGGATTGGGGACGACTTTTTTGGACGGGCAAGGTTTGTGTTGGATTCTGATCCGGCTTGCCATCCGCTTGGACCGGCTGCCGCAATGGGGCGGTCGCGTGGTTGTCAATACTTGGAACCGAGGTTGCCGCCGTCTGACCTGGATCAGAGATTTCACGTTTTTCGACCAGCAGGGCAACTTTTTCGGGGCGGCATCCTCCGAATGGATTATCGCGGATAAAAGCAACCATCGGCCGCAAAAACCGGATGTTCTGCCGGTCGTAGCCCCGATTCCGCAATCCGATCAAAGTGCGTTACCAGAGGAAATCCGCCGGCTGCCGCGCTTGGAGATACGCCCCGATGACAAGCCGGTTTTGACCCAGTTTGCCGATTTCAGCGACATTGATCGCAACGGTCATGTCAATAATACGCGTTATGCTGCGTGGTGCATGAATGCCCTTCATGTCTTTGCCGGTGAGCGCGCTGCCGGATGCCGTGTATCCGAGCTGGACATTCATTTTGTCAGTGAAGTTCGGCAGGGCGATAAACTTGTTTTTTATTGTCAACAGATTGAGGATCAGACGCCCGGCAGCTTATATCGTGTTGAGTCCCGACGTGCGTCTGTTGGAGATCAAGTGGTCTTTCGAGCCGATGTACGCCTGACACCGGCCCCGGAGCGACCTGAATTCCGAACAATTGTGAACTGACGCTCTTGGGGCGGCAGGTTTTTGCTATAATCAGATGATGTAAAAAGATAATCTCCCGGAACAACCGGGGGAGTGCAGGAGGGATAGGATGATTGAGATTCGCAATTTGGTCAAATACTTCGGCGACATCCTGGCTGTCGACAACATCTCGTTCAGCGTGCAAAAAGGCGAGATCTTAGGCTTTCTTGGTCCGAACGGTGCCGGAAAGTCGACGACCATGAATATTCTGACAGGTTTTTTGTCGGCAACATCAGGGACCGTTACCATCAATGGATACGATATTCTGGAAAACCCGCAGGAGGCCAAGAAATGCATCGGCTATCTGCCTGAAAATCCGCCGCTTTATCTGGACATGACCGTGATTGAATACCTCAGGTTTGTCTCTGAGCTCAAGGGCGTCGCGAAAGAGGAACGAATCAGGCAGCTGGCTGAGATCATGAAGCTGACCCGGATTACCGATGTGGCCAACCGGCTGATCAAGAACCTGTCGAAAGGCTATCGTCAACGTGTCGGTATTGCCCAAGCGCTTGTGGGTGCCCCGGAAGTTCTGGTTTTGGACGAACCGACGATTGGTTTGGATCCCAAACAGATTATTGAAATCCGAAATTTGATCAAAGAACTTGGTAAACTCCATACCATTATCCTCAGCTCACATATTTTGCCGGAGGTACAGGCGGTCTGTGAACGGGTGGTTATCATCAACAAGGGGATCATTGCCGCTGAGGACACGCCGGCGGGGCTTTCACGCCAAATGGACAAAACCGCCAGAGTTCAAATCAGTGCCGAAGGTCCGGCACGGGACATCATGCAAAAGCTGCGCCTGATTCCCGGTGTTCAGAATGTCGAACTCTTTCAGGAAAAAGACAACAACATCAATGTCTACAAAGTCGAGAACCAACCGGACCAAGATGTCCGAAAACAGATTTTTTATGAAATGGCGCGCAACAGCTGGCCGATCATTGAAATGAAATCCTTGGATCCGACCTTGGAGGAAATTTTCCTTCAGGTCACGAGCGCCAGCCAGCAAGGAAGGAAGGGATAGAGATGAGCCGTATCCTGGCAATTTTCAAACGTGAATACAGTTCTTATTTCCGCTCACCGATCGGGTACGTCATTTTTGCTATTTTCATGGCTATCAGCGGTCTTTATTATGGCGTGTCGGTTATGAATTCTTATTCCTATCTGGCAGGAGAGCTAAACTTTTTGCAAACCTGGCTGTTTTTTCTGCTGATTCCGATCATGACCATGCGGGCTTTTTCCGAAGACCGGCGCAATGGTACCGAGGTGCTTCTCTTCACGTCGCCTGCCAGTTCAACGGAGATCGTCCTGGGTAAGTATCTGGCTTCGCTGAGCTTCTTTCTGACCATTTCCGGCGGCACATTGGTTCATCTGTTATTGACGCTGGCTTTCGGCGGGCGTGTCGATATTGGTGTTCTCGGAGCTTATATCGGCTATGTCTTCCTTGGCGCGGCATTTATCGCCATTGGCGTCTTTGCTTCGGCGCTGACCGAAAACCAGATTATCGCGGCGGTTATTTCTTTTGTTATCCTGATGGCCTTGATGTTGATTGACGCCATTGCCGGACTGATCGGCGATGCTGCGTCCGGCCTGCTCAGTCGTTTAAATGTTTTCGATCTGCTTTCCGATCTGCAGATCGACAATGTCGGTTCGGCGATAACGGCCGGATTACAGTGGATCAACCCGTACGCCAGACTCAGCAACTTCGTCAACGGCATTTTTGAAATCTCGCCGATTATCTTTTTCATTAGTCTGGCTGCGGTTTTCCTCTATATGACCAATCGTGTTATTGAAAAGCGGCGTTGGAGCCAGAGGTGATCAGGATGAGCATTTTAAAGCGAAAAACACAACCGAAAGGCGATAAGCAGCCGGCCAAACCGATGGATCGCAGAAATCGCAGCCTGAAACGTGCCTCGATTGTCTCGACGATTCTGGTTATTGTCGTTATTTTGGTGTTTAATATCCTTTTTGATCGTTTATTAGGTCCGATCTTGAAATGGGACTGGTCGGCCGGAGAACAGTATTCGGTGGGTGACGTAACGAAGGAAATCCTGGCGGGTCTGGACACGGATGTGGAGATCGTCGGTCTGTTTGATGAGAACAACGACACGACCTATGTTGATGTCCGTTTGTTGCTCGATGATTATGTCCGTAACAGCAACGGCCGCGTTTCGCTGCGCTACGTTGATCCGGATAAGACCCCGGCAATCATCAAGGAAATCGATCCGGACGGTTATATGAATCTTGCGGCGAATATGTTCGCTGTTCATTGTCCGACGACCGGCAAGGCCAAGGCCGTAACCCGGACGGACATTTTTGACTACAAATTGGATCCGCAAACCTATCAGAGCTATCTTAACGGCATTATCGCCGAACAGAGTTTCACAGGTGCCATCAAGTATGTGCAGTCGGAAACCACGCCGGTTATCTATTTTACCACCGGTCATAACGAGCTGGATTACAAGACCGTTTACAGCACCTTGGTTTCGGTTATGCAGTATAACAATTTTGAAGTAAAAACCCTCGACTCTCTGAGTATAGATCGCGTGCCGGAAGATTGTTCGGTCATCATCATGGCTGAACCGACCAAAGATATTACAACCGGCGAAAGCAATTTGATCGGAGCCTATTTGCGGGGCGGCGGCAGTCTGCTTGTGCTGGCCGGTTTCGGCAATGCCGAGTTCCCGATTTTGAATCAACTGCTGGCAGAATTTAATCTGAATATCAGCAATGACAGGATTCGCGAAGGGGATGACCGGTATCGTTATAACAACGACGCCTACCAGATTCGGGCGATCGCCCCGGCCGGTATGATTTCGTCATCTGCGGTCGATGGATTCACCCTGGTGGAAAATGCCCGGGGGATGAACATTCTGAGCAACGTCAAAGATTGGATTACCACAGAGCCGGTGTTGACCACTTCCGACAGTGGAATCACGGAGATCCGCGGCGATATCAACCAGTCGTCAGGTGCGGCCAAGCAGACCATTGCGGTTTTAAGTGAAAACAAGGGCTGGTATAACGGTCAGGATGTAACCCAGTCTGCCAAGGTGATCCTGATCGGTAGTTCCAGTATGCTGTCGGATACCATTTTGCAAGCCTATGGCAATAATATTTATAATTTTGGATTATTTTATTATGCCGTCCAGTGGCTGTCCAATGCCGAAGGTGAAGGAGATTTGATGATCGAAGCCAAGCAGCCGGTTTCTTATTATTTGACCAAAGGAACCCCGAGTGCTTATAACTTCAGTGCAGTGCTGGCTTTTATTGTCATTCCGTTGGGCCTTCTGGCAGTAGCCCTGGTTGTTTATCGCCGGCGCAAGCATCTGTAAGATGGATGGAGGTTGGCGAATATGAAAAAACAATGGCGAGGCCCCATCATTCTCGGCGCGCTTCTGGTGATTCTGGCGCTGGTGTGGATCTTGAGCAAGTTCATACCGGGTTTTAACCAGCAAACCGAAACGACAGTCGAGCTGCCGGATGTGCCGTTGGTGTTTGAGGTCAAAGACTCGGAAGTTGAGAGCCTTGCGGTTACGAATGAGCAGGGTGGATTTACGCTGTTGCCTTATGAAAGCCGAGCCGGTGACGGAACAGTAACAATTAACTGGACCGTAGACGGGTATCAGGACTATTTGCTTTCAACCGCGACAACAAAAAATGTCGCCAACCTGGGCTTGCTCTTGTATGGAGGCAAAATAATAGCGGAGGAGGCTGCCGATCTGACTCCTTTCGGTTTGGACCGGCCCAGGGCAACGGTGACGGTTAATCTGAAAAATGGCCGGTCCCATGTCATTGCTTTTGGAAACGAACTGCCGTCCGGATATTTTGATTATGCTATCGTGGACAATAAGGGTGCTGTTTATTCGGTCGCATCATCGACGACAGCCCGCAGTCGATACAGCATTACCGATATGCTGGATAAGAATGCCTTGGTGGGTATCGACGCAGACAAACTGACCGGACTTGTGCTCGAGCGTGCCGCCGATAACCTCAAGCTGGCCGGCAACTGCAGCTACGACGAACCCAGCCGGTCCTATCTTTTTACCGTCACCGAACCGATCACCCGGACCGGCAATACCGAACGCCTGGCCGCGCTGGCCACTGAGGCACTTAATCTAAAGGCCGCTCAATTTGTCGAAGTTGATCCTCCGGATCTGGCGAAATATGGCTTGGATAAGCCTCGGTATTCGATTCGGCTGACAGCCGAGGATAAGACCGTTCAGCTTCATATCGGCCATGCAGCTGACGCCGGCGATGTTTACATGATCAGTGACGCCACTTTTGCTGTTTTCAAAGTTCCGGCAACCACATTTACCACCATCGATACCCCGTTGATCGACCTGATCGACCGATTGTTCATGCTTAAAAGCATTTGGTTGGTTGACCGGATCGAGGCCGATCTGCCCGGTGCGGCCTTTACGGCGGATATCGAGATGGATAAAAATCAGAAAAACGATGACGAAGGAACTGTTTTCCGTCTCAACGGCCGGGACGCCAAAATTTTTAGTGAGACCGGCCGGAGTTTATTTTCGGCATTCTATCAGCGGATTATCGGTATGCAGATCGCCGGTGTCGATGCCGGTGCCGAACCGACCAATACGCGTGATGCCTATCTCATTTTTCATTTGAAGGACGATCCGGATACCGGTAGCCGGGCTTCGATTGAAGTTGTTGAATTCGCCAAGCGAGATGAGTATACTTATTATGTCTTCATTAACGGCGAATACGCTGGCTATTATATCAATGCCAATCAATCATTTGCGGCGACCGACAACAGAATGGAAGGTGTCGTCGTCGCATATAAACAGTTGCTTTATGCCATGGAGCATGCTGTTGACGGTGTTTTTGACACCAGGGAAGGGTATCAGCTGGATTAAAATGGATCGCCAGCCATTTAAAAAATCAATCAAACAAAGCAGAGCCAGCCTGATCGTTTTGATCACGCTGGCTTTCCTGCTGATGATTGCCGCGGTTGCTCTGGCAATCAGTTTGCCGGATGATGAAGACCGGCGAAATCCAATGACGACAACGACAGCCAATACGCCTGCGCTGAGCGGATTTGCCTGCTCGCCCACCGAAGCCTCACAAATGTATCCCTTTGAAGCCGGTGTCATGAAGCTAACGACCGGACGGGTTGCCATGCTCGACATCCGTGGCGCTGAACGATTTTCAGCTGACTTGGACTACGCAACGCCTTTTTGTGTTCAAAATGACAGCTTCTTTCTTGTTGCAGACCGGGAAGGATATTCCTTTGCACTTTTTAATCAGGCGGGTCTGCTGTATGAAGCCGTTGTCGAGGGCCGAATTTGCGGAGCCGCCATTCGTGCTGACGGCCACGTGGCGGTCATTCAGGACAAAAGCGGCAGCACCGGCCTGGTCAGCCTTTACGCACCGTCCAAGGGCGAGAAAATATTTGATGTCTTGTTTGCCGAATCCGGATATGTTTTGTCTGTATCATTTCCACCGACCGAAGAAAGCTTTGATGTTGCTTTGCTGAACACGGATTTTTCCGAAGCCAGGCCGGTGGTCAAAAGATATAGCCTTGACGGCCGTCAGGTGGGACAGCGCCTGCCCGATCTGGGCCAGATATATCCGATTATGGTTTATGATGATGCATCGGACCTGGTTATGTGTGGAGCCAACAGCTTGGCGGCGATACGATACAGTCAGGATAAAATGGTTTGGATGCGTAGTTTGCAAAGGGTCATAACCGCGAAGCAAACGCCGGCCGGGCTGGCGGTTCTGGCAGCCGATGGTGAAGATGACCGGATCGGTTTGCACCTGCTGGATAAAACCGGACGCTCGATTTTTGAAATTCCGATCGGTGAGGGGATCGTAGACTTCGCGGTTCGAGGAAAACTGGCGATCATCGGTTGCGGGACACGTGTTTTGATCATTGATTTGGATCAGGGTAAGACAATACAAGATTATGACGCCACTGTCGAGATCGTCCGGACCGGATTTTCCGGCGACGGTGCCTTGACATTGGTTACCCGCTCCGGTGTGATGCGGGTAACCATCCCGACTTAATGATCTCTGGGAATGACCTTTAGGGGGTGAGAGGAGCAACGATGAATACAGATCAGCAGGTGAACAAACGAACACGAGCCGATATTCCGGAGAAATATCGTTGGCGATTGGAGGATATCTTTCCGGATGATGAAAGCTGGGAAGCGGCATGGCAGGCAATATCCCCGCTTTTGGATGACCTGTTTACTCATCGCGGCAAACTGGGATCGGGTGCTTCGGAGCTGGCTGAGGCATTGGAAAAAACCAGTTGTATTTATCTTGAGCTGATGGAGCTTCTGGCCTATGCGCGCATGCGCCGGGACGAAGATAATACGGTTGCCAAATATCGAAATATGGCCGATCGGGCGACAAGCCTTTACTATCAGAGCGCATCAGCGATGGCCTTCTTGACCCCGGAAATTGCAGCTTTGCCGGAAGACCTGGTTAACGACTGGCTGGCTACGGAACCTCGGTTGCAGCCATTTCGTCAAACCCTCCTTGATGTCATGCGAACCCGCCCGCACATCCTGCCGGAAAACGAAGAAGCGCTGCTGTCACGCTTGGGTCCGGTTGCCGAAGGGCTGGGCGATATTTTTTCGATGCTGAACGACGTTGATATCCGACTGGGCGACATTGATGACGGCCGGGGCGGCAAGATCGAATTAACCCACGCTGAGTTTTCACGTCTGCGGGAAAATCCTGATCGCAAGGTTCGCGCGGCGGCCTTTGAGCAGATGCATCAAGCCTATGGAAACATTGGCGGCACTTTATCGGTGTTGTATAGCACGCAGGTCAAGGCCGATTTGGTGGTCGCCAAGACGCGGCGTTATCAGAACAGTCTGCAAGCTGCTTTGTTTAATGACAATCTGCCCGACAGCATTTACTCAACGCTGATTGCCGAGGTTCGGAACGGACTGCCGATCCTTGGTTGTTATCTGAATTTGCGCAAATCTTGCATGAATCTGGAAGAGCTCCATCTCTATGATACTTATGTGCCGATGCTCAGCCAGCCGGTACGCCAATATACTTTTGAACAGGCTTGCGACCTTTTGCGGGCCGGTTTAGCTCCTTTGGGCGAGCAATACCTGGCTGATCTGGAACTACATCTGAACAACCGCTGGATTGATGTCTATGAGACGCCAGGCAAAACCAGCGGTGCTTTTTCCTGGGGAACTTATAAATCGCACCCTTATGTTTTGCTCAATTTCAACGGTACTTTCTCTGATGTTTTTACCCTTGCTCATGAAGTCGGACACAGCATGCACACTTTTTATTCTCATAAGCGCCACTATGCAGAATCTTCCTACCCGATTTTCTTGGCCGAGATTGCCTCGACCGTCAATGAAAACCTGCTCATGCGGCATCTGCTTGACCGGTGCGATGAAAACACGGCCGAAGGGAAACAGGAAAAAGCCTATTTGCTTAACCATTTTCTCGAAGAATTCCGTCAGACGGTTTTCCGCCAGACCCTTTTTGCCGAATTTGAATGGCGGGCGCACCAGCGAGCCGAAGAGGGTGAAGCTTTGACCGCCGATTGGCTCTGCGATCTGTATGCCGGCCTGTTGGATGATTATTACGGCTCGGTCGCCCGGATTGACGATTACATGAAGTGGGAGTGGGCCAGAATTCCTCATTTTTATAATGCGTATTATGTTTTCAAATATGCCACCGGGTTTTCGGCTGCCGTGGCGCTCAGCCAACGAATTCTATCCGATGCCCCGGAAGCCCGCAGTCGTTATCTGCAGTTTCTCGGTGCCGGGAGCTCGGATTATCCCATGGCTATCCTGAACAGGGCCGGCGTCGACCTGACGACCGGTGAACCGGTCAAGGCAGCTTTGACCGAGTTTGCGGCCAGCCTGGATCAATTGGCGCTACTAATTAATGGAGGCTCTGACTAATGGAAACCGAATTAAAGTTGCGTTTCGTCCATGCCGACGACCTGGAAAGCTTTCTGGCCGATCCTTGGCTGCATCAATTGACAATGCCCGACTCAAGTGTTGTGACCCAAATGGTCAGCCACTATCTGGACACAGCAGATCGGCTGATGACGCAAAGAAGGATCAGCTTGCGCGCGCGTGAAGAGGATGATCGTCAGATCTTGACAATCAAAAGTGACGGACACGCCCAAAATGGCCTGCATCAGAGGCAGGAATGGACCATTGCGCTGGAGGATGACTGGCAGGAGCTTCTGCAAGCCGGCGTTGATACCGAATGGTTTTATCGGCATGCGGTCAGCCAAGGTGATTCTGACGATCAGTTGCAAGAAGTCCTGACCGGGCTGGATGGTCAACCTCTGATTGAAATCGGCCAGATCCGATTTACAAGAACGGCCTTTGACGTCGGCTACGGGGACACGCTGATGGAGCTGGCACTTGATCAGGGTGAAATAGTCGTTGACCGGATGACCGAACCGATCAACGAATTGGAACTGGAGCTAAGAGAAGGTGACGTCCGTGACTTGATGGCGCTGGGCGAAGAGCTGACAGGAAAGTTTGCGCTGGTGCCGGAAACCCTCAGCAAGTTTGCCCGGTGTCTGGCTCTGGTGGTCGGTCAGGAAAACCAGTGACTGCTTGGTCCAACTACTGCTTGGTCGCTGTTGTGGGTGGCGGCGCTGCCGGTATGATGGCGGCCATTGCGGCTGCCGGAATGATAGCGGCAGAGGGCGTCGACAGGTTAGGGGTTGCTGCTCCTGTGATGCTGTTGGAAAAATCCGACCGGGTCGGCCGCAAGCTCCTTGCCACCGGCAACGGCCGTTGCAATCTGAGCAATCAATTCATGACTCCGGATCACTTTCATGGCCGCGATCGAGAATTTGTCAAGGCTTTGCTGAATCGGTTCTCGGTCAATGAAACCCTTGAGTTTTTTCGCTCACTGGGGCTTGGCTGCCGAACCGAAAGCAACGGCCGTATTTATCCCTATAGCCTGCAAGCCGCTGCTGTGCTGGATTTGTTACGGCGGGCTGCGGAGCGATCCGGTGTAGAAACCGTGCAGCATTTTGATGTCAAGGATATCGTGCCCATTGGTGGGCCGGATGACGGTTTCCGGGTGGTCGCGTCCGATGGTCGTTTTGTCTTGGCCCGGACAGCGATTGTGGCTACCGGCGGCATGGCAGCGCCGGTCTTTGGTTGTGACGGTACCGGATACTTGTTGCTGAATAAGTTCGGCCATGTATGTACGCCCCTGTTTCCGGCCATTGTTCAGGTCAAAACGGATACGGAACCGGTCCGTGGTCTGGCCGGAATTAAGTTTGACGGGATTGCCGGCCTGAAAATAGGAAGTCATATAGCCAAAGTTGCTGCCGGCGAGATTCTTTTTACTGATTACGGCTTGTCGGGTCCACCGATCCTCGGTCTGGCTCGTGAGATCGGCAGTGCCCTGCGAACGGAGTCTGCCGAACAAGTGTTTATCGAGCTGGATTTTTTACCGGACATGGAATACCAAGATCTTCTTGGCTGGCTGAAAAAGCGCGGAGAGCTGGATCCGGCTCTGGAACTGTCCGGTTTTCTTACCGGATTGGTTCATAAAAAAATTGGCCAGGCCATTGTTAAGCGTAGTCTGGAAAAACCATTGACTTTGGCCCGGCCGGCGGCGGAACTTACCGACCGGAGTCTGACACGGATGGCACATTTTCTAAAAAAATTGCCGATCCGCGTCACCGGCACTCGCGGTTGGACACAGGCTCAAGTGACCGCCGGTGGCCTGAAGACCGATCAGTTTAACCATCTAACTCTGGAATCAAACCTTCAACCGGGCCTTTTTGCCGCAGGAGAAATTCTTGATATCGACGGCGATTGCGGCGGTTACAATCTGCAGTGGGCCTGGACCACCGGTCATGTGGCCGGTGAAAGCGCCGCCTTGCTGGCCACGGGGACCCGTTAACCATGAAACCGGCCGTTCTTATCCGTGATATCCGCTTGCCGCTGGGTCATGATCCGGAGGATTTGATCAGCGCCGCGGCCAAACAAGCAGGGATGACGCCGGACGCCGTGCGACGAGCAGGTTGGCGGGTTGTGCGCCGATCCATCGATGCCCGTCGTCGACCGTCCATTGCCATTCAATATCATGTGGAAATCGGGCCGACTGAATCGGAAATTTTCGGATTGCGCAATTTTTTCGAACACCGGCCCGCCGACAACCGTCCGGTGGTAGTAGGTTCAGGCCCGGCAGGATTGTTTTCCGGATTGGCACTGGCCTTGGCCGGCCAAGCTCCTCTCATTATTGAGCAGGGCCTGCCTGTTGAACGACGACAGGCCGATGTTGCCCATTTTTGGAGCTCCGGCGTGTTAAACCCCTCATCCAATGTCCAATTCGGCGAAGGGGGCGCGGGTACATTTTCAGACGGCAAGTTGACCACAAGAATCAAAGACCCGCGCTGCCGTGCAGTTTTGGAAGAATTGGTTATGGCCGGGGCACCACCGGATATTCTGGTTTTGTCACGCCCACACTTGGGAACCGACAACCTCCGCCGGATTGTTCGCCAATTGCGGGAGAAGATCACCCGGCTTGGCGGCGAGTTTATTTTCGGGTGCCGGTTAATCGATCTCCGGCAGGTCCATGGTCGGATTGTCGGCATCACCGTAGCCACAAGAAAAGACCGGGATCAGGTTTTCTATGATGACATACCGGCCGAGCGCGTCATTCTGGCAATCGGGCACAGCGCCCGCCAAACTTTTCAATTATTGGCCGACAAAGCGATTTTGCTGGCTCCCAAACCATTCTCGCTCGGTGTCCGAATTGAGCATTTGCAAACTCAGATTGATCATGGCCAGTACGGATCTTCTGCCGGTCATCCCCAATTGCCGCCGGCCGATTACCAATTGAGCTGCCATCTTCCGTCCGGACGTTCGGTTTATACATTTTGTATGTGCCCGGGCGGACAAGTGGTTGCCGCCGCGTCGGAAGCCGGTGGTGTTGTGACCAATGGCATGAGCCACTATGCCCGTAATCAGACCAATGCCAACAGCGCTTTGCTGGTCGGCGTGCAACCCGGGGATTTTCCTTATCCCGGGCCACTGGGCGGCATCGAATGGCAAAGACGTCTCGAACAACAGGCCTTCGATCTGGCCGGCGGCGGCTATCGGGCTCCTGTCCAATATGTCGATGAATTTCTCAACGATCCGGAGACACGCCGTTCTTTGACCGGCTCGGAGGATCGTATCGTGCCAAGCTACCGCCCGGGGGTCAAGTGGTGCGATCTGGATGCCTGTTTGCCGATGATTGTTGCGCAGGCGCTGCGTGAGGCCCTGCCGATTCTGGGGCGCCGTTTGATCGGTTTTGATCATGGGAAGGCGGTCCTGACCGGGATCGAAACCCGCAGCTCTTCACCGGTTCGCGTTATCCGCAACGCGCGTCTGCAAGCCAGTCTGACCGGCTTGTTTCCTTGCGGTGAGGGTGCCGGTTACGCCGGCGGCATCATGTCTGCTGCCATCGACGGCCTGCGCTGTGCCCGGGCCGCCCTGTCAATGTAAGCGTAATCCGGGCACAAACCGTTAAGAAAAAGGCCTAAGATCGGGATTGTCGGCTATCCTGTTTTGGTTGTATGCTATGAGTGTCCTGCGAGAATTCGGGTATTCGCTGCCCTGATGCTTTGACAGTGATCAGCATATGACCAGAGGTGAAAAATGTCGATGAACAAGCGAGTCATAGAGATTTTGGATACTACACTGCGCGATGGCGCCCAAGGCGAAGGTGTTTCCTTTTCGGTTAACGATAAATTCCAGGTTGTGGATGCGCTGGTGGGTTTTGGCATCCGCTACATCGAAGCCGGAAATCCGGGATCCAACCCCAAAGATCGTGCGTTTTTTTCTCAGATTGCGGAACGAGAGCCGGATATGGGTCACAGCGTGTTGGCTGCATTCGGCAGCACAAGGCGCAAGGATACCAAGCCCGAGGATGATCCGGGCCTGGCGGACCTGTTGTCTGCCGGAACGGCGACCATTGTTGTTTTTGGTAAGGTTTGGGATGTGGAGGTGCATGAAAACCTCTGCTGTTCCCTTGAGGAAAATCTGGCGATGATCCGCGAGTCTATTGCTTATCTTCGTGCCCACGGTCGGGAGGTTATTTTCGATGCCGAGCATTATTTTGAAGCGGCACAGGCCAATCCGGAATATACAGAGACATGCTTGCGGGCTGCCTGCGAGGGCGGCGCGATTGTCCTTTGCCTTTGCGACACCAATGGCGCCGTGATGCCCGAAGAGGTGTCCCGCCGGACAGCCGTTGCCGTCCAAACCTTTCCGGATGTCAAAATCGGCATTCATTGCCACAATGACAGTGGCGTGGCCGTGGCCAATTCGATCGCGGCGGTGTTGGCCGGTGCCAACCACGTTCAGGGTACCTTTAACGGTATTGGTGAACGATGCGGCAATGCCAACCTATCCACAATCATCGCCAATTTGCAGCTTAAATACGGCATCACTTGTGTACCGGATGAGTACATGCCCAAGCTGACGCCGACCGCTCGATGGATGGCTGAAATAGCCAACATCGCCTTGCCGAACGGCGAACCTTTCGTCGGACTTTCGGCTTTCTCACACAAGGGCGGCATGCATGTGGATGGCGTCAAGAAAAACCCGGATACATTTGAACATGTTTCTCCTGACGCGGTCGGTAACAACCGCCGATTCCTGATCTCTGAGATGTCGGGTCGCTCGGCGGTCATGGATATGATTCAGCGGATCAAGCCGGACATCGAAAAAGATGCGCCGGAGGTCAGCCGTGTGTTGGAAAAACTCAAGGAAATGGAGCATCAAGGATACCATTTTGAAGGTGCCGAGGCTTCCCAAGAGCTCTTGGTTTGCAAGGAGCTGGGCCTTTACAAGCCGTTTTTCAGCCTGGAGAAAATGCGAATCAGCAGCGAGCAACCTCAGGTCGGCGAATACAGCGCCCATACATACATTAAGATTCTGGTTGACGGAGTCACCGAAGTTACCGCGGCTGAGGGCGAGGGTCCGGTCAATGCCATGGACCGGGCGCTGAAGAAGGCCATGGAGGTCTTCTACCCGGAGTTGACCCATGTCCGATTGACCGACTACAAAGTCCGTGTGCTCAATGCAGAAGCAACCGCGTCCCAAGTCAGAACCCTGATTGAATCGACAGACGGCCACCGGGTTTGGAACACCGTCGGCGTGTCCACCGACATCCTGGAAGCTTCATGGCAGGCCCTGGTCGACTCACTGGAATATAAATTAATGCGTAAACAGTTAGGTTGGGAGGAATAACCTATGGCTATGACCATGACACAAAAAATTCTGGCCGCACATGCAGGCGTGGAAAGGGTTCAGGCCGGCCAGCTGATTGAGGCTCGATTGGATCTTGTGCTCGGCAATGACATTACCACTCCGCCGGCCCTGAATGTCTTTGACCAAATCGGTATTGCCGACGTTTTTGACCGTGAAAAGGTGGTTCTTGTACCTGATCACTTCACTCCGAACAAAGACATCAAGTCGGCTGAGTCCTGCGCCAAGATCCGCCGATTTGCCCGCGCACACGATTTGACTCACTATTACGAGCAAGGTGAGCCCGGTATGGGCGTTGAGCATGTCATTTTACCGGAAAACGGGCTGGTGGCGCCTGGAGACGCCATCATCGGCGCCGATTCGCATACCTGCACCTACGGAGCCCTGGGGGCTTTTGCCACCGGGGTCGGCAGCACCGATCTGGCTTGTGCCATGGCGACCGGCCAAACCTGGTTCCGGGT
>JAAYPL010000041.1 GCA_012519875.1 Clostridiaceae bacterium
CGTCGATCAGCTTCTCATGGGTCAAAAAATCAATCTCCGGATGCAGTTCCTCCAGGATTTCCAGCAACGCTTCCATTGTTCAGCTCCTTTTGCGGTTCAAATACTTTTCCTTGAGCAGCAGTCGATTTATTTTACCATTATTAGTCAAGGGCATGACGTCCAGAGCTTCCACCAAGTTGGGAATCATATAACGCGGCAGCTTCTGTTTGCAGTATTGAACGACCTGTGCTCTGTCGGGGGTGCCGACGTAGTAGAGAATAATTTTCTTTCGCTGGTCGTCGAAAATGGCGCAACATTGCAGAATGCCGGCCATTTTATTGACAACCATTTCGATCTCGCCGAGCTCGATACGATGTCCCATATGCTTGATCTGATAATCTTTGCGCGACAAGAAAAGCAATTCGCCCTTTTCATTATAGCGGCCGATGTCGCCGGTTCGGTAAATCAATTCCGGATAGTTGGCGTTTAGCGGGTTTTGCACGAAGCATTCATTGGTTTTGTCAAAGGCCTTGTAATAACCCATGGTCAGTGACGTGCCGCGAATGCAGATTTCGCCCGGCTCGCCCGGTTTGGCGGGCTGATCCTGATCATCCAGAAGCATAATCTGTGTGTTTCGGAAGGGCCGCCCGATCGGCAGCACATCATCGATTTCAAACAGGCGGTCGGCTTCGTACCAACAAGACATGCCTGTGGCTTCGGTTGGTCCGTACAGATTAATAAAGCGGGCATCAGGCAAGGTTTTTTGCCAGAGCATAAACTGTTTCATGGGGAAAACTTCGCTGCCCGCGGCAATGGTGCGCAGGTATTGGGGCACGACTTTTTCAAAGACTCCCAGACCCGAAATCATGGTCAGAGCCGGAACAACCCAGCAGATCGTGTTGATCCGGTGCTGGTTCAAAAACTCCACCAACTTGAGGGGGAACAAAAAGAGCTCCTTGGGGATGATTATCGCGGTGGCACCATATTTCAAGGTCGGAAAAATCTCCTTAAGACAGGCATCAACATACAAAGGAACCTGAATGCCGAAAATGGTGTCACGGCTGAATTTCATGACCTCAGAAAAGGATTCGATATAATCAATTACCGATCGATGACAGGCCACGACACCCTTGGGGACACCTGTTGAACCGGAGGTGAAGACGATATAAATCGGATCGGTATCAATGGCCCGATCCCGGATTTGCTGTAGCCGATCGGGCTGTGGCTGCGTCTTTATCATCTGGTCGTAAGTGAAAATCCGTCCCTGATAACCCAGCGAAGATAAGGAATCGATCGTGCTTTGGTCGCAGATCACGGCTTCAGGCTGCAGGGCCTGAAAAATCATCTCGATGCGATAAGCCGGGATCTCCTCGTCAATCGGCACATAATAATTGCCGGAGTAGACGGTTCCCAAGAATGCGACAATCGTCCGGGGGTGCTTTTTCATGAAAACCACGATCGGTTTTTGATAAAGATCCTGCCCGGCCAGAAACGTGCCGATCGCGCGTGCTTCTTGATAAACCCGGCGAAAGGTCATGACCTCCGACTCGTTGGCGTAGCACGCTTTGTCCGGACATTCCCCGACAATGCGGTCAAGATATTCCAAAACATTGGTTTGTCTGTCCAACTTCCTGTTCTCCTTTACATTCGATCAGGTGATCAGCTTGGAAAAAGCCGGATTGAGCCTGGCCCCGCAAAGCAGGACGGCCTTACGCGCCTGAACGGCCATAACATTGAGGTAGCCGCTCCCGATTGACCGGTCGCGATGAATAGAAGACAGTTCGGTACAACCGAGGAGGATGACCTGCGCGCCTTGCCGGCGAAGCTCATTTCCCACGGTCGCGAAATCCGCCATATCGACCGGTTGATTAGCCTTGACATGATCATAGATGATCTTCATGACCAGCTGCTGATTGGCGGCTGACGGTTCAACTACCTCGATGCCCGCGCTTTCCAGCCTTTGGCGGAAAAAACCGCCGGCAAGGGTTCCGTCGGTTGCCATCAGCCCCGCGCGGGTCACCTGATTTTCCCGGAGATGAAGGGCGGTTTCGCCAATTAAATCAATAATCGGCACCGGGATGCTGGCGGTCAGCTGATCATAGAAAAAGTAAGCCGTGACGCAGGGAATGGCAATGTACTCCACTCCCATGCCGGACAGCTCTTGACCGGTTCGGATCATCGTCGGCAACGGACTTTCCTTGCTTTGGCCGAGAATGAAACGTGTCCGGTCGGGTGTGGCTGGCTGACTGTTGATAATCATCGGGATATGATCCCGATCATGGAGAGCATCGGTCATCCGCACGACCATTTCCATAAATTGCGCGGTGGCCAGAGGCCCCAGGCCGCCGATGACACCCAGCGTTTTCATCAATATGGCCCCACAACGGAAATGTCGTTGACAATCTTTGTTTCCGATGCTGGATAATTGTCACGATCAAAGCGGTAATAATAATTGTCTTTACCGACCCGGGCGGAAAAGGCGTCCATTTGGGCCGTGGTCAACATAAAGGACTCCAGCTTGGGGATGTGGATGCAGGCATCAAAATGGTACCATCCCTCGCCCCAGTTGACCAGGTGCCAGAAATGGCGGGTTTCTCCGGGCTTGCTGGCTCGCTCGACACTCAGTGTCTGCATGCCGATCCGATCCAGGAGCAGGTTTGACATGGCGTAATAGGTGAAGCAATCACCGACCCCGTCGACGATGCC
>JAAYPL010000042.1 GCA_012519875.1 Clostridiaceae bacterium
AGCTTTCCGTCGAGGGAGACAAGGTTCAGGTTACCTTCAGCGAAGCCGAACAGAAACGGTCGCGTTTGAATTACGATGGTAAACTGGAGCACTATGTCGAGATCAAGGGATTTGGCGCCATTGCCGGCCCGAAGATCAAAGCCGCCGGCGAAGCGCTCACCGAAAAAATCAAGACCTTTGAAAACTATCGTGAGCTCAAATTTCATCGCGAGTTGAAACTTTAAGAACATCGACCGGTCCCGATTGAAGCCGACCGGGATCGACAATCAAAGAACGAAAGGAAGTGCGTCAATGAAAAACAAGGTTTTCTCCGCGCAGGAAGCGGTTGCCCGCGTCAAGGACGGCGACCATGTCATGGTGGGTGGTTTTCTGCAGGGCGGCACACCGGATGTTATTGTCCGTGAACTGATCCGCCAAGGCAAAAAAAATCTGACCGTCACGTCAAATGACACCGGTCGTGAAGGTTGCGCCGTCTATGATTTGGTTTTTGCCGGCAATGTCGATCGGATCATCGCCGACTACATCGGCCTCAATCCCCGGACCGGCCAGATGATGATTGAAAATCCCGACTCGGTTCAGCTGTTTCCCCAAGGAACGCTGGCGGAGAAAATCCGCGCCGGCGGCTTTGGCCTCGGCGGCATTTTGACGCCGACGGGCGTGGGCACGATCGTCGAGCAGGGTAAGGAAAAAATAACCATCGACGGCAAGGAATACTTGCTGGAGCTGGCTCTTCGCGCCGATGTGGCCATGATCCGCGCACATACCGCGGATGAGGCCGGCAACCTGATCATTCGCGGCACCGCCCGAAATTTCAATGTAGTCATGGCTTTTGCCGCCGATTATGTGATTGCCGAAGTCGATGAGATTGTGCCGGTTGGGGAACTGGATCCGGATCAGATTACGATCCCCGGCACATTGATTGATGCTATTGTCAAAGGAGGGTGAGAGCTATGAACAGCCGTGAAATAATCGCCAGGCGGGTTGCGCTGGAATTTCAGGACGGCGATGTCGTTAATCTGGGCATCGGCATACCGACTCTTGCGGCCAATTACCTGCCGGAAGGCGTTCAAATTACGTTGCAATCGGAAAACGGCATGCTGGGCATGGGCCCCGCGGCAGAGCCCGAGCAAGCCACCAATGATTTGACCGATGCCGGTGGCAATCCGGTGACCATCCTGCCGGGCGGCTGCTTTTTTGACAGTTCGGTTTCCTTCGGACTGATTCGAGGCGGCCATGTGGACAAAACCGTGCTGGGTGCTTTGGAGGTGGATGCCAACGGCAATCTGGCCAACTGGATGATCCCCGGGAAAAGGGTTCCGGGCATGGGCGGCGCCATGGACCTGGTTACCGGTGCCCGCAAGGTTATCGTGGCCATGGAACATGTCAACAGAAACGGATCGCCCAAAATTCTCCAGGACTGCAAATTACCCCTTACCGCGAAAAACCGGGTCAGTTTGATCGTCACCAACCTGGCGGTTATCAGCGTTAAAAAAGGCGGCGGCCTGGTTTTGGAAGAATTGGCGCCCGAAGTGTCCGCTGAGGAAGTCATTGAACAAACCGGCGCGCCATTGGAGATTTCTCCCAATCTGAAGCCGATGCCGATTCTTGACTAAGAATCCCGATAGTTTTTGCGGAGGTTGCTGCCGATGAGCAAAACGTATAAACTTTTCACTATCAACCCCGGGTCGACATCAACCAAGATCGCCATGTTTGAGAATGACGAGCGTGTTTTTGCCGCTACGGTCTCGCATGACGCAGCAAAACTCAAAGAGTTTGCCGAGATCAGCGATCAGTTTGATTATCGCAAGGAAACCATCCTCAATGCATTGGCCGAACAGAACATCTCCCTGGAAGGAACCGATGCGTTTGTCGGCCGGGGCGGCGGGTTGGTCGGGCTGGAGGGAGGAACCTATCCGGTCAACGAGATTCTTTTGCACCATGCCAGGATCGGGTTTACGATCAAGCACCCTGCAACCTTGGGCAGTCAGCTGGCCCACGACTTTGCCGGTACCTACGGTGGCAAGGCCTATGTCGTTAACCCGCCGGATGTGGATGAGCTGGATTTGGTGGCCCGTGTCACAGGCCTGGCCGGTGTGGCGCGCGAAAGCCGCGGCCATCCGCTGAATCAGAAGGAGATCGGCCATCGCTATGCCCGGTCGATCGGCAAGAACTATGAGGATCTCAATCTTGTGATCTCCCACATTGGCGGCGGTGTGTCCGTCACTGCACACAAGAAAGGCCGCATGGTCGACTCCAATGATGTCGTCAACGGCGATGGCCCGATGGCTCCGACCAGAGCAGGATCCATTCCCTGCAAGGACATTATTAACATGTGTTTTTCCGGACAGTATACCAAAAAGCAGATGATGGATTTTCTGACCAAAAACGGAGGCATGGTAAGTCATTTGGGAACCTCGGACATGCTGGAGGTTCTTGAACGAATCGAAAAAGGCGATCAGTATGCCGCCTTGATTTACGATGCCCTGATCTACCAGATCGGCAAGTTTATCGGTGCCTATGCCGCCGTCCTGCACGGACAGGTTGATGCCATCATTTTGACGGGCGGCATCGC
The DNA here is from genome assembly GCA_012519875.1 of Clostridiaceae bacterium. Classification (GTDB taxonomy): domain Bacteria; phylum Bacillota; class Clostridia; order Saccharofermentanales; family UBA5734; genus UBA8949. Next base: position 2,573 of record JAAYPL010000042.1, read on the forward strand.
CCGGGACGAAAATCTGGTGGCTCGCGTGACCGAGATGGTCAGCTTCATCGCCCCGGTCAAAGCCATGCCCGGCGAATTTGAGATGGAAGCACTGGCCGCCGGCGCCCTGCGCGTCCTGCGCGGAGAGGAGTCACCTAAGGAATACACCGGAGTACCGGTCTGGAGCGAGTTTGACAGGTGATTTAAAAGATAAAAATAATGGAACCAAAAATAGCCTTGCGGAAAATGCAAGGCCAATAAGAGAGGAGTACAATAACAATGAGAGACGAAATTTTGGCTAAGCTTATCGAGAAGGCCGCAGACATCTACAAGACCGACCCGAGCCAATACAATGCCGAAACCCGCTTTGTCGAGGATTACAATGCCAAATCCATGGACATTGTCAAGATAATCGGGGCCTTGGAAGACGAATTCGGATTCGATGTCAACTTTATGGAATTCCGCCGCAAGAAAACCTTCGGCGAAGCCGCTGATTATGTTGCCGGCTTGGCGAATTAAGCGATAGGAGGAAAAAATGAGTCTGACGAGAGAGCAAGTCCTGAATATGGATGTCGAACGGATCACCAAGGTGAAGAAGTTCGGTGACGAAGAGATTGTTTGCTACTATCGCAAATGCCGCAAACCGTTGACCAAAGAGGAGCTTTCGCAGATGAGCGGTACGGCCACCGATCTGTTCGGCTTTTGTCCTGAATTTAATCCGCGCACCTATGTCGCCGAAGAGGGCATCCTTTGCGAACAGGACGTGGCCGTCAAGATGCGGGACGGAATAACCATTTATACCGATATTTACCGGCCGCAGCATGCGACCGGCAAGGTTCCCTGCATCGTATCCTGGAGTCCTTTCGGCAAGCGTCCCGGCGACGGCATGGATGAATGGAGAATCATGGGTGTTCCGAACCAGACCGTGTCCAACATGGCCAAGTTCGAGTCGGTTGATCCGGCTTACTGGTGTCGCCAAGGCTACGCGGTGGCCAATGTCGATCCACGCGGGATCGGTCATTCCGAGGGCGATCATGAATTGTTCGGAACTCTGGATGCCCAGGATGGCTATGACTTTATTGAATGGTTGGCCACACAGCACTGGTGCGGAAAAATCGGCATGTGCGGTAACTCCGGCGTAGCGATGACTCACTGGCGGATTGCGGCTGAGCAGCCCCCCAGTCTAGCATGTATTGCGCCTTGGGAAGGCACCGGTGATATGTATCGTGAATCCACTTACGAGGGCGGCATCCCTGCCTACGGATTCCCGGAATTTATCGTAGGGTCGGTGACCGGCGAGAACTACATTGACGACATGGTGTATATGGCGGCCAAGTATCCCAAGTGGAACGGCTACTGGGAAGACAAGCTGCCTAAATTTGAAAAAATCCGTATTCCCGCTTATGTAACGGCCTGCTGGAATCATTTCCACCTGCGCGGATCTTTTGAAGGGTTCCGCAGAATCCGTTCCCCGAAAAAATGGATACGGGCCCATCGCGAGTTCGAATGGCCGGATGCCTACTGCAACGAAGGCCTGGAAGACCTTAAACGTTTCTATGATCGTTATCTCAAAGATATCCGCAACGGCTGGGAACTGACGCCCAGGATCCGCATCGAGGTGATGGACGCGTACGATTACGACTTCCAGATCAACCGACCGGAGCGGGAGTGGCCCCTGGCCAGGACCCAGTACAAGAAACTGTACATGGACGCCGCCACCATGTCTCTGTCGGAGAACACCTTTGTCAGCCCCTCCAAGGTCAGCTATGACGGCGCCACCGGCATTGTCAACTTTGATATGAAATTCGAAGAGGATACCGAGATCACGGGCCATATGATGCTGCGCCTGTTTGTTGAGGCCGA
>JAAYPL010000043.1 GCA_012519875.1 Clostridiaceae bacterium
GAAGTTGCTTTCCACAGCAATTATCCGCCTTTGCATCAGATCCTTGAGGTCGGGCCCCCTCTCCCCACGCCATCGGAAACCTCTGAGCCGACGACCGGCGAGCCAACGACATCCGCCACGACGTCTGAGTCTATGCCACCGGAAACCTCTGAGCCGACGACCGTCGGTGCAACAACGACGACTGACCCGACGTCAGGCGATTGAGCGGGTTAACATTCACCTTGCTCTTTTCGGGCCAGATAGGCAAAAACCTGATAGTCTGCCGGTAATAATGCCATTTTTTGTGCATCGGCCGCTGTTGCGTATGTGGTGGCATCATGAGCTGTCAGAAGAAGATCCTGCTGCTTCAGCTGTGCTTCCAAGCAGGCCAGCACGATGCGGCGTTCGGGATAAACATGGGTTAAGACCAATATACGTTGCCCGATCAGGACATCAACTCCCAGTTCTTCTTTTAATTCACGGGCGAGGGCCTCAGCAAGGGTCTCGCCCTTTTCAACTTTCCCACCCGGCAATTCCCACAAGCCGTTACCATGGCCGGGAGAACTGCGGCGGGCCAGCAACCAGCTCTTTTGCCCTCGGATTTCCGGCCCGGCAATCAGGCCGGCGACAACCAGAATAGTTTCTGCTTGATCCGGCCATCGGACCCCTTTTTTATACATGTCGGCGTGGGCGTTGTTTTGTCCGTGATCATCACTGCCTCCTGTGCATACCAGATCCACGAGTCGTGCCGCGGCGGCGATTTCGGCCTGCTCCGCAGGCACGGCGCCGCCATGATAAGCCTCGACCCCTTGTAAGCCGACAGCCTTCAGGGCAGCAAGACGTGTAATTAGTTCCGGAGAAACCATGGTTGTTCCGCTGCACCAGCCGTATTGCGCCGGGTGGGCCAACACCGCCACCCCACCGGCTTGGCGGATTTGATTGATGGCTTCGGAAGCCCCCGGCCGGCTACGGGGAACATAGCCCGGTCGGCCCTCGTTCAGCAATTCGTCAAAAGCGGCCTGTGTATCGGGGAAAAACCCCTGATCCCTTAAAATGATCGCGGCCTGCAGGCGCCCGATGGCTCCCGGGCCGGAATTCTCGAAATCCCGGAGGCTGATCGGATAGCCAAGTTGGTTGAGTCTCATGATCATGGTTCGGTTTCGTTGCCGGCGGCTTTGCCGTTGCTGATGCAGAAAGGCTTCCAATCGGTCAAATCCGCCGCGTGGAAAATAACCCAGCAAATGCAGCTCCCGGGATTGATCCTCGACCGCCAGTTCAACGCCGGGGATGAAATCAACAGGATGTCCACCGGTTGCCAAATGGCGTTGGAGGTGAGCCGCGGCCGGTTTAAGACCGGCCAGTGTATCATGATCGGTAATGGCAAAAGTTGTGAGCTGCGCGCTTAACACCCGATCGACCACTTTGCCCGGGGAATCCGAGCCATCGGATTGATTGGTGTGTAAATGGAGATCGCAACTGCCGGCGGCCATGATTTGCCGCAATATATCCACGCCTGAAGAACGTGTCCAGCGTGTGCATCGCAAGGAATGATCGACAGATGGATCAGGTTGGAAATCCAGCAGTACCAAATCAGACAGGCTACAGATTATTTCCGCCGAATCGCAGCTCCAAGCTTCCGGCCAGTCGAGCAACAGCAGCCGATTAAGTTGCGGCAGAAGGCGGCGGATTGTCTGACACGTTGCCAGCAACCAATATTCCTTTGAACTGTCCAGGTGATTGAAAAATGAATTGTCGTCAGCATCAAAGGCGAAGGCCGGCGTCCAACCGTCGAGGATCGATTTTTCGAACAGCCATGCCGGTGAGTTTTTCTCGAAAGGATGCTCCGACAGTAAAGTTTTCAACAATTGGCGGACCTCAGGATGACCAAGCTTATGGAGGGGCGCCAGGACGGCTTGCTCACCGACCTGAAAAAGAATGCCTGTTATCATGGGAATGATCCATCTCCTTGTCGGTTGATTATCCTATAAATTCCGGATAATTTCAACGCACGTTGCGTTGAGAAACAGGTTCGGAGATCAGTTCAGCATCCTGCGCAGATCAAAAATGATTGTATTCTCGCTATTCGGAAATTCGGCCGAAATGGGGAAGTAACGCCGGAAAAAATTTTCGTCGACGGTAAAATCCGGGTGGTGCCTTAGACTGTCGTCCAGCAGAAAATAATCAATGCCAAAATTTAAAGCCATTTCCTGAACGGAAGCAGGGTCTCCGCCGCAGCCGGAAAAAAGCAGCTGCTCCTGCCGCAAACGTCCGGCGGTGTCATGGCCGGCCGACCAGGCGTAATAAGCATGCCCCAGCCAAGTGGCTCGTCCGGAAAGATAAAAAGAATGATAGTGGTAGGGTGCCGAAACAAAAACCGCATCCGGTTCGGTATTGTCCATGATCCATTCAACCAAGGGGGAAGAACTGTCGATCTTGGCTGTGTTCCGGCTGATGTTGCGCAAAATAATGATCTCCTGAATGCCGGTGATCATGAGAACCAAGCCCAGCACCAGCGCCGCCGATCGACCGGCCATGCGGGACAAGGAACGTTTGCAGGCCGCGGATTTTCCCGCGTCTCGAAACCCGGTCCACAGCTTGATCAGGAAATCCGCCACGTAAATATTTAAAAAGGCAAAGGTAATGATAATGTATTTATGATTGACAGTGACGTCCGGGGTCAAGGAGATAAGCATGGCAAAAATGAGCGGCAGGAGGAATGCCGTCATCATAACTTTGCGCCGCCGTCCCGGCAACCAGAAAATTATTAAGGCCAGCGGGAGGAGCAGGCCGGACATTTCCAAAAGATAAAGTAGGCAACCGGCCAATGTTTTGTCAGGCGAGATGAACCCTGGCTGGAACTGGGGCACGATCGCAACATGGCCGGCAAACACCGATGTTTGTATAGTGGCGGCCATCATCACAGCCAACGCAAAGAAAACGTAGGACAACCGGTTCACGGAAAAAAACGCAAGAACGACCAGCATGAGCAAGAGTGCTACCAAAACGGCACCGTGGAAATACGGCAATAATATGCCCAGAACAATAGCCGTAATCATTCGTTTGCTGTCAGGCCGGCGTGGCAATTGCCAGCTTGCGCATCGGAAAAACAGTTGTTTAGGATGCTTGAGCAGGGTTAATCCGTTTTCCAGATCGGGAAGAAATAAGAAAAGAATCAGCAAGGCAATGGACAATCCGGGCAATAAATGACGTTGATTGGCGTAGACATTGACGGTCCATAAGCCCCAGGCGTCATTTGTCGTATTGCCGATAAATGTATCTTGACGCAGCAATGCCTGTAAAACGGCTGTCCGGCTGGTCCAGCCGCCGTATGTTTGCAGCAGATCAGCCAGATGGGTAAAAAAGGCCAGCGAACTACGCAAAAAAAGCAGCGACGGAGCCAATAAAAAGGTCCGGCGTTGACCGGTCAGCCGAATGGCCAGCAGACCGAGCAAGATACAGAAGGTCAGCAATCCCAGCAGACTGGGGAGATTGATGGCCCAATCGAGAGGCAAGCCGAGATAATCGAGGTTGCCGCACAGGAAGAAAAACATGAAGTGATAGGAGATACCATCGTTGGCGAAATGGGGATATTGTGTCGGCCAGTTTCGCCCTTGAGAAAATGAGCTGACCAACGCCGTGTGCGGGGCAAAATCGCTGAAAACCGAATAACCGGCACGGTAAACGGTGCCGTCACGTCCAAAAGTTCCGTTCATCAGAAAAAGCCCCAGACTCAGGAAAAGCAAAACAGATAAAAGATAGAGGCGTGATGGCTTGGCTGAGATTGACCTGATCAAAGATGGCCACATACCGTCGGTTTGAGCCTCATATTGCGCCCAGCGCGGCTTGGCGCCGTCTTGCCGCAGCCGGGCATTCCGCCATGCTTGTTGCAGTTTCGGACGGATCAGCCAGACAGAAAGCCCGGCCATAACCAGCACGTTGGCCGGGATGAGCGGGTGGATACCGGCGGGCAGCACCAAGTTGAAGAGTGCGGCAAGCACGTAGGTTAGCCAGGTGATCGGCAACAGGCCCAGCCAGAGTGCTGATGAAAAACGAAACAAAGCAGCAGGCCAGGGGGACGTTAAATCAGTCTGCCGCCAAACCGAAGGAGGCCGGTTCAGCTTGTCAAACCAGCGGTTACCCGACAGGAATGCCAGCAATAGCCACAGCAGGGCGATCATGTCCCTTATGCCTCGGATTTATCCGATTGCCGGTCGATGTTGGTGCTGTCGGCAATGATATAACGTGGACGGCTTTTCACCTCCGTAAAAATCCGGTTAATGTAAATGCCGATCAAACCGAGGCTGAGCATGATGCTGCCGCCGATCAACAATTCCAGCATGATGACCGTTGTAAAGCCCGAAGCCGCTCCGCCGGCAAACCAAGTGACCAAGGTCTGGATCCCCAAGATCAAAAATAACAGCAAAAGAATCATGCCCAGAAGTGTAATGAATTGCAACGGAACCGCCGAAAAACCGGTGATGGCGTTAATGCTGAGCTTGGCCAGACGAAAGACCGACCATTTGCTGCCGCCGGCCTGCCGCGCGGCAACCTCAAAGGGGAAGGTCGCCCGCTTGTAGCCCAGCCAGGCAGAAAGCCCGCGGAAAAAAGTGTCGTGCTCGCCCAGTTTGCGCCATTGCTCGACAACCCGGCGATCCAGGAGTTTAAAGTCAGAGGCGTTGCGCAGATCATAGCCGGAAAAACGGCGGAAAAGGCCATAAAAAATCCGCGCATTCATCCGACTGGCCAGACTTTCTTTGCCACGAGTCAGTTTGACCCCTTCCACGATGTCATAGCCTTCTTGCCACAATCGGATCATCTCCGGAATATGCTCAGGTGGATGCTGCAGATCGCCATCCATCAGGATCACCGCGTCCCCCGCAGCCTGATCCAGTCCGGCGCAGATGGCGGCTTCCTTGCCAAAATTCCGGGAGAAATGCAGGCCGATGATCCGGGAGTCCTTTTGTCCTGCCTCGACGATGATCGGCCAGGTCCGATCACGGGAACCGTCATCGATCAGAATCAATTCGAATTCCATACCGGTCTGTTCCAGAATCGGTAAAACCGCCTGCAAGGTAATGGGAATTTGCTGTTCTTCGTTGTAGAAGGGAATCAGCACCGACAGTTTCATATCATAAACCTCCGAAATCATACCTTTACCTGATCATTCTATCATGAAGTAGCATTGATAAATATGCTCGCGCGGTATAAAATATTAGGTGGCTCGCGAGCCGTTTGCCCAAGGACTGATCAATTCATTGCAGGAGCGTGACTTTTATGGCCAGAATACTGAAGAAAAATATTGAAGATATAAACGTGAGGGATAAGCGGGTCATCGTACGGGTTGACTTCAATGTTCCCCTTGACAAAAATACCGGCAGCATTGCTGACGATAAACGGATCCGCGCCGCCCTGCCCACCATATCGTATTTGATCGACCGGCAGGCCAAGGTCATCTTGGTGTCTCATCTTGGTCGTCCGAAAGGCGGACCGGACGCCAAGCTGTCGCTAAAACCTGCTGCCGAGCGTCTGGCCGAGCTGATCGGCCGGCCGGTAGCACTGGCATCCGATGTCATCGGCGAGGACGCCAAAGCCAGCATCGCATCTTTAAAGCCCGGGGAAATCCTGATGCTGGAAAATGTTCGTTTCCATCAGGAAGAGACCGAAAATGCCCCCGAGTTTGCCCGGGAACTGGCATCGATGGCCGACATTTTTGTCAACGATGCTTTTGGCACGGCCCATCGCGCCCATGCCTCAACCGCCGGTTTGGCCGACTTTTTACCGGCGGTATCCGGTTTTCTGATTCAGAAAGAACTTGATTTCATGGGCGGGGCTCTCGACAATCCCCGTCGTCCCTTTGTCGCCATTCTTGGCGGAGCCAAAGTTTCCGACAAAATCGGCGTGATTGAGAAGCTGATCACCAAAGTTGACACCCTGATCATCGGTGGAGGCATGGCCTTCACTTTTCTCGCGGCCCAAGGTCATGGCGTTGGTTCATCCCTTTGTGAGATTGACAAGATCGATCTGGCCAAGTCTCTGTTGGACAAGGCCGCTGCCGCCGGAATTGAACTGCTGCTGCCGGCCGATACCTGTATCGCAGATAAATTTGCAGCCGATGCCGAGAGCAAAGTCGTATCATCCGCCTCGATCCCCGATGGCTGGATGGGTCTGGACATCGGACCGGAGGCGATCACCGAATTCTCATCCGTTATCCATGCCGCCCAAACCATAGTCTGGAACGGGCCGATGGGGGTCTTTGAATTTGACAAATTTGCGAAGGGAACACGTGAGATAGCCAAGGCTGTGGCCGAATCGGAGGCTGTTTCGATCATCGGCGGCGGTGATTCGGCCGCTGCGGTGGAGCTCTTGGGTTTTGCCGATCGCGTCACTCATATCTCAACCGGCGGCGGTGCTTCCCTTGAATATCTGGAAGGGAAAATCCTCCCCGGCATTGATTGCCTGTTGGACAAAAATCCCCGCCGGACCTTTGCCGCGGGAAACTGGAAAATGAACAACGGGGTGCCGGCCGATGCCGTTAAGCTGATTGAGGCCATGAAACCTTTGGTTGCCAACGCAGAAGCGCAAATCGCCCTGGCCGTCCCGTTCACCGCTCTTGCCGCCGCACAGGAAGCAGCCGCCTACAGCAACATTAAAATTGCCGCCCAGAATTGTCATTGGGATGATCGTGGCGCCTATACCGGCGAAGTATCCGTTCGCATGCTGGCCCGGATGCATGTGCCGTATGTTATTATCGGCCATTCCGAACGGCGGGAATATTTTGCCGAAACCAACGAAACCGTCAATGCGAAAGTCAAGGCGGCACTCAACTGGGGTGTCCGGCCGATTGTGTGTTGCGGCGAGACCTTGGAGCAGCGAAGAGCAGGTGAAGCTTTCGACTTGGTGTCCGGCCAGATTCAGGCGGCTTTTCGAGATATACCCGCGGAAAAGGCCGATTTTGTCACAATTGCCTATGAACCGATTTGGGCCATCGGCACCGGCAAGGTGGCAACCGAAGAACAGGCGCAGGAGATCTGCTCATTGATTCGAGGCATCATTGCCGAAATCTATGACAATGAAATTGCCGATGGAATGCGCATTTTATACGGTGGTTCGGTCAATGCCAAAAATGCGGCCGGTCTTTTCGGTCAGCCGGATATTGATGGCGGCCTGGTCGGCGGCGCGTCACTCAAGGCCGAAGAATTCAGCGTGATTTGCCTGGCCGGCCTTGCTTGAACGATGCCGACAAAAGGAGATTTAGGGATGACAATGCTCAGGAACAGGCCGGTTGCCCTTCTTGTTCTGGATGGTTTCGGTTATAACCCGTCGGACATAGGAAATGCTGTTAAGGCTGCCCGGACGCCCAATATTGATCGTTTCCGTCAACATTTTCCCCATACATTGATCAAGACCTCCGGGTTGGATGTCGGTTTGCCGGATGGACAGATGGGAAACTCCGAAGTCGGGCATACCAATATCGGCGCAGGCCGAATTGTCTATCAGGAACTGACCCGGATTACCCAAGCCGTTGAGAACGGAGAATTGGCGAAAAATCCGGCTTTGGCAGCTGCTTTGGCGAATTGTCATGAGCATGGTTCCGCGCTTCATTTGCTTGGCCTGCTTTCGGACGGCGGCGTGCACAGTCACAATACGCATCTTTATGCTCTATTGGAGATGGCTCGTCGATCCGGTCTCAAGAAAGTCTATGTTCATTGTTTTTATGATGGCCGTGATGTGCCGCCCGACTCCGGTAAACGTTACACGGAAGAGCTGGAAGCGCAGCTTCGCGCGATCGGTGCGGGCGAGATTGCCACGATTATGGGCCGCTACTACGCAATGGACAGGGATAACCGCTGGGAGCGGGTTGAGAAAGCCTATCGGGCCATGGTGTTGGGTGAAGGCGTTGTGGCCGAGGATGCGGTTCAAGGTGTGGCTGCGTCCTATGAGGCAGGTGTAACGGACGAATTTATCCTGCCAACGGTCATCAGGCGTGACGGCCGACCCATTGCCACGATTGCCGCCTATGATTCGGTTATCTTCTTCAATTTTCGTCCGGACCGCGCCCGTGAAATCACCCGGTCTTTCATGCAGCCGGACTTTAGCGGATTTGAGCGCCCCAATGGTCAGATACCACTTTACTATGTAACCATGACCCAATATGATGTTTTGTTCGATCATTACCCCGGACTGCATGTTGCTTACCGTCCGGAGAACCTGAGCAATACTTTTGGCCAGTACATATCTGATTTGGGCTTGACACAACTTCGGATTGCCGAGACCGAAAAATATCCTCATGTGACCTTTTTCTTCAATGGCGGCACCGAATCGGAATATCCCGGTGAAGATCGTATCATGATTCCGTCCCCCAAGGTTGCCACCTATGATCTGCAACCCGAGATGAGCGCGCCGCAGGTTGCCGCCGAGGCGGTACGCCGGATTGAATCGGAACGGTATGATGCCATTATTCTTAATTTTGCCAATTGCGACATGGTTGGCCATACAGGCTTTTTTACAGCTGCCGTCAAAGCCGTCGAAGCTGTCGATGAAGGGGTCGGGCGCGTGGTTGACGCGGTTTTGGCCCAGGGAGGCGTTGCCTTGATCACAGCTGACCACGGCAACGCGGAGCAGATGATTGACCCGATTCGTGGAGGCCCTTTTACTGCTCATACCAATCTGCCCGTTGAATTGATGGTTGTCGGAGCAGGGAATTTCAAGTTGCGCGAGGGCCGTCTGGCCGATGTGGCTCCAACTATGCTGGACCTGATGGAACTGCCGATTCCGACTGAAATGACCGGCCAAAGTCTAATAATCAGGTGACGGCCGTTTTCACGAATTTTGGCGCGATGCTTGCTTTCCGGCGATCTCTATGCTAAAATCCCATTTGCGCGTTTTATTTGAAACGCAAGGAGGTGTTCAAATGGCGAAGTGTGATATCTGTCAAAAAGGCATATTTTTCGGCAGGAAAATCCGCATAACCCGTTCCCAGATTTCCCGCCGCGCGCTGACCCGGCAAAAGCCGAACGTCCGCAAGGTCAAAGTCATCGTTGACGGTGTTCCCGCAACCAAGCACGTCTGCACCAGATGTCTCCGCTCCGGTTTGGTCCAGCGTGCCTGATCCGGTGGTTGTATTGTTGCGTTGACCTTGAATCATCCAGAAAAAATACGGCTTTTTGAGGAACCGGCTATGGCCGGATCCTTTTTATTTTCGGCTGTGATTGTGGGAAATTGGTTGAACAGCCTTCGCACAAACAGGATATTGTTTTGGAATTTCTCATCTTGTCTTATATCGATCAGTCGGATCGAAGTCTGGCCCGTACCGGCGTGGAGAACCTGATGATCAGCCACACAAATGGCCAAATCCGCCGGCCGAGCAGGGTCCCCATGATTGCTTTTTAAAAAAATCAGATCTCCGGGCAAAACAGCTGTCAGATCATAAAGACCGGTTTGTTCATCGGTTTCCAACCGGACGGGATTGCCTGACTTGGCCATATCTTCAAGCAGGTGAGGCAGTGTAATCCCATTGACCAGGGCCGCCAGACGCGCAATGCCGACAGTTGAAATGCCATAAACCGACTGGCCGTTCGGCAAATATGTGATCTGGTTAAACGCCAAAGCTGTGCTGCAAAAATAGCGCTCGCCGTCAGCAACCTGTTGGATCTGTCCGTCAGAAGGCAAAACAATCATGCCGCTTTCGCTGAGCCAGCCCATCTGGCCGTCCGGCAAAGCAACGCGGGCGATCCCGTTGCCTCGATAATCGGCAAACAGAACGGTGCCCATCGGCACTTCGACCAGCAAGGTTCCCTGCCGGGCGTGAGAAAGGATCCGCTTGGTGGTTTCCGCCACCACCATCTTGTTTTGATAAAGGTTCGGCTCAATCGCCTCGCGTCCATCGATCAAATCCGTTGTGCGCATAAATCCGGTCGTACCGTCGGCCAGTCTGACCGACACAAAACCATAATGGCTGTCGTCACCGGTCAGCCAAACCGGTTCATTGTATAGCGCCTGGGTTACGCGATCGGCTTTTATATCCCCTGCGGCAAAAATGTCTGCAACCGGCTTGAGCACGACCCGGACATTCCGGCCGTAAAGGAGTCCCACCGGTTCAGGGCTGTCCACCTTGTCGCGGAAGAAAAATGCCTGAAGACGATTGATGGCAGTGGGTGCGGCCCAAAAGACCAGCAGAGCGACCAAAAGGAGGATGATTAAAGGAAGCAACCAAGGTGGCAGGCCGGAACGGGGTTGCGTGACGTAAAGATTTTTCTCGGCTCGGCTCCAGTGCTCTTCGATTTTTCGCGCCGGCTGAAAACCTTTGCGTATTCTTCGCGCATTAAGGTGGCGATCTCGTCTTTTTTGAAAGAAACTATGCTTTGACATCTTGAGGCTCCGGTTCGGCCGGACTGCAGGTCAGCAGACAAAAGGCCAACGCCATGTGGCGTTCGTGACTCAGGCTGATGACCGCTGACAGTCCGTTTAACGCGTCGAACACCTGAAGAGCGTGGCCGGAAAGATGAATGTGCGGAGATCCGTCTGCGGCGCGTTTTATTTCGATTTCGGTCCAGGCGACCCCCTGATGTCCGAACCCCGTACCCAATGCCTTGGCGACAGCCTCTTTCGCGGCAAAACGTGCGGCAAGGGAAGCAGCGGCAGGATGAGTCAACCCGCCTTCGCGAAAACAGTCACGCTGCTCCTGCGGCGTAAAAACCCGATTGAGAAAAGGATCTCCTAATCGTTTGACTGCATCATGTATTCGATTGATATCAACCAGATCGGTTCCGCAACGAATGATCGGAAACCGAAAGGATGATTCGGAATTTTCTTTCATGACCGGCCTTTCTTTTTTTTTCGACTCAACACCAGGCGCACGTCATCGCCAAAGAAGCGATAAATGGCGAATCCGCCCATTAAACGGCTCAACAGGCGCTCGTCGTAGGTATCACGCAAGGTGGCCGGATCCGCATTGCTGGATATGATGGTTTTTCGGTCCGGGAGCGCGCGGGCGTCGATGACCGATAATAAATCGGCGTAACGTGAGGCCGCGCCGGCCTCGGTGCCAAGGTCATCGATCAGGAGCAGATCGCAATTCATCAGGCTGTCGTACAGTGCAACGGCTTTTTCCAAGCGGATGATGTCCGGGTTGAAGGTCGCCAACATGGTCCGGTGCTCCTGCATGGCGGCAAAAAGCTGCGGCGCAGGCATGTAGAGCACGGAGCGCCCCTGATTGAGCATTTCTTTTGCGATACAGGCCATCAGAAAGGTTTTGCCGGTACCGGGCTTGCCTACGAATAACAGATTGCGCGTTTCAGGGTGATCAAAAGCCGCGATAAAGCGCCGGCTGGCCTGTTTGAGCCCGAGAATCTGCTGGCGTGGCGACAAATCCGATTGATAACGGCTCGGATCGGGTTGGTCGGAAAAAAGTCCGGCATCAAAGGTGGCAAATGAATGGCTTTCGATCTGACGCAAATTAGCATTGGCGCTCAGGAGCGGGATGAGGATTTTTCGATAACAGCTGCACTGTCGTTGCTGAATCATACCGGTGTCTTGGCAAAGAGGGCAGTTAAAAATGATTTGATCATAATGAGGATCGGTCTTTGACTCCTGCAGCAACCGCAGGCGCGCGTCCAAAAGACGGTTCTTTTCGGCCGCGGCCCGACGTGGTCGGCCGGGATCGACGGATTCCATCAACAAGTCGGCACCGGCTGCGGCAATGGCACGATCCAGCTCGGCCAGTTCCGGCAGGCGAGCATGCAGGGTGAGAACCCGTTGATCCCGGTCGTATTCGGCTTGCTGCCGACGCCGTTCGTATTCTCGGGCCACCGCCCGTGCAATGGATGACTGCATTATAATAACCTTTCTTTTTCGCCTGAACTTGAGGCAGAGCGAATCTCCGGATTGTTTCCGAGATCACTGAACTCCAGTTGCTGCGACTGGTTTTCGACCGGAGGCGTGTGACCTGCGGTTACATCTTCATAAAACTCGTTGAGAAAATCTTCGGTATAGTTCCGTTGCTGGAAATTGCCGATGTTACCGGCTTTGTTCTCTCCCTTGACGGATGCGCCGGATTTGCCGAAGCGGGCGGCTTTTTTTGATTCGTAGGCCTTAACCGCGGCTGCATCCTGCAGCTGATGGGAAAACCATTCTGTCAAAATCCGGTCGATCACTTCCAGATTGGGATTTGAGAGACGCGTGGTTTTGCGCAAAGCCAAGTCAATGATATCAAAATCATAATTGAACTGCTCGACCCATCGCGCAACGATTTCCTCGTCGTACTCGGTCATTTGACGGCGC
>JAAYPL010000044.1 GCA_012519875.1 Clostridiaceae bacterium
GATCGACGGTCATACTGATAAAAACAATCGGCAGCGCAAAAGCACCAACACCAAGAAAGCCAAAGCCAACGGTATGGAGAATGTCACCCAGCCAGCCTAACTTACCGGCCGGCAAATAATAAGCGACCGATAAAATCAAGGCAAACATCAGATAAATGATGCAGCTGATTTCCCGTTTATGATCTACCTTTCTGTCGCGCGCCATGTCAATCAGTCTCCGTTTTCTGTCTGGTCACAAGTCGTCGCGCCAGGGTCAACAAGGCGATCCGTGTCTTGGCATCCGGTATTTTGCCCAAATCGAGCAAGGTGAGTGCCTCGGCCAAGGGCATCCGGTCACAACTTAAAAACTCTCCGTCTTCCGGTTGTGACCATCCGGGCTTTAGCCCGGTGGCCAGAAAGATCGTTATTGTCTCATTACAGTATCCCGGCGATGGATAAACTGTTGCCAAGAACTCAAAATGCTCGGCAGTGAGCCCGGTTTCTTCAGCCAATTCTCTTCTGGCACAGGCCAGTGGTTCTTCGTCCGGTTCCAGCTTGCCGGCAGGAATTTCCAAGAGAACCTGATCATACGGTTTGCGATATTGACGAACCAGGTAAACATGCAGCTCCTTGTCTATGGCCAAAATTCCTGCCCCGCCGGGATGCCGGACGATTTCCCGATAAGCCGGTCGACCATCCTGCAACCGGACCGATTGAACCTCGACTTTGAAGACACGGCCTTCAAAAACGGTATTTGTCAATATCGTATCCTCACGAAACAAATCCATCATTCCTCTCCTTCTAAGCCGTTCGACAAGGAAGCGTCAACGGCTTCAGCGGCCCTGTTTTTGCGGATTTCGGCCACAGCCAGCTGATCGCAGCGGTTATTGAGGACATTATCGGCATGTCCCTTCACTTTAATCCATTCAATTCTATGTCCTTGAGCTACAGTAAGTAATGACTGCCAGAGATCGGGATTGCTGACCGGATCACCGGCCGCATTCCGCCAGCCATTCCGTTGCCAATTGGCTAACCACCCTTGGTTAAATGCCGAAACCAGATAAGCACTGTCACTATACAATCTGACCCGGCATGGTCTGTTCAAGCACTGCAGCGCTTTGATGGCGGCGGTTAGTTCCATACGGTTGTTGGTGGTCGATTGTTCAAAGCCGCTGATCTCTTTTTCAACGCCACGAGCCTTGAGAATAGCCGCCCAACCTCCCGGCCCGGGGTTTCCGGAGCAGGCTCCGTCAGTATAAATCTCCACCCGATCAGTCATGTTTACCTGCGGTTTCACGTAGTTGTTGAGACTTGGCCGCGGCGGTGCAAACCGCATTGATCAAAGCCGACCGCAAACCATCGGCCTCAAGACTGGCGACGGCTTCGATCGTTGTGCCGCCCGAGGAACAGACCTGATCTTTCAGGACCGCGGGATGTATCCCGGTTTCCAGAACCAGCTTTGCCGAACCCATCAATGTCATTGCCGCCATTTGCTGCGCTGTTTCACGGGACAGACCCAATAAAACACCGGCATCAGC
Organism: Clostridiaceae bacterium; assembly: GCA_012519875.1. Taxonomy (GTDB): domain Bacteria; phylum Bacillota; class Clostridia; order Saccharofermentanales; family UBA5734; genus UBA8949. Next base: position 1,518 of record JAAYPL010000044.1, read on the forward strand.
CATGGCCTCGATCATCAGCATGACATAAGCCGGGCCACTTCCCGATAAGCCGGTTACGGCATCCATCAAATCCTCATTGACCGTGACGACCAGACCGCAGCTGGCAAACAAGTCTTCAATCAGCTGTTGCTGGCGCCGGTCCGCTTGGTCAAAACAAATGGCACTGACACCGCTGCCGATCATAGCCGGCGTATTGGGCATGATCCGAGCCAGCTTCGGCCCGGGGCCGGTCAATCGGCGCAGGTGGGCAAGGGACACGCCGGCCGCAATGGAAACCAGGATGACCCCATCGGCCAAATGGTCGGAAAAATCTGTTATGGCCGCCTGAATAACAAGAGGTTTGACAGCCAGTAAAACAATATCCGCCCCACTGACCGCCTCGGCTGCCGTGGGAAAAGATTTACCGCCGGTTTCCTCGGCAAAACACCGTGCCTTATTTTGGTCGATATCATAAATCGAAAGATCGCGGCTTGCCAGCTTATTTTGCCGTAAAAAGCCACGAACCAAGGCTTGCCCCATATTACCCGATCCGATCAATGCCAGTTTCATTCTCGGCCTCCAGCTCTCGTATTCCGGCACGGCAAACCCAAGTTTCCGGCCTGTTTTCAATAAATAAATGATATCATTACAGGTGATGACATGCAAACAATCAATTGACAGTCAATAACCCGGATGGTATGATTATCTTCGCGTCTTAGGGGAGTGGCTCAACGGTAGAGCAACGGTCTCCAAAACCGTCGGTTGCGTGTTCGAATCGCGTCTCCCCTGCCAGAAAACCTCGGTGGCTTCAGGCTTCCGGGGTTTTGCGTTTATGGGACGCAAAGCAGGACATGAAAGTGGCTGAGGATTTAGCATCCTCAGCCACAATAGATTCCGACGAACAACAATCAGAACTTCCGAGACAATCTCTTCAGTTATCCTTTAATGTCTGTTTTCTACAACTTAATAATTCTTTTCGATCTTGGCATCCACAACATTTTTCCTGACACTGTCAATACCGTTGAGACAACCGGCCTTGGCTTTGTAGCCTTCCGATACAGCAATTATTTCGCCATTTTTGGCTTTTAGCCGGAAACGGAATTCGCCTGCCTTGTCCTTGTACATTTCAAATTTGGGGTTAACTGCTGTTTTGACAGGATCATCGGTCTGGTCTTCGAAATTTGCGATGGGAGCATTTACGGAAACGCTCTCAACACCATTGAGGCACGCGGCTTCGCTGGTATAGATTTCTGATGTGGCGATTATTTCGCCATTACCTGCAAGAAGATTAAACATATACCCTGTGCTCGCCTTTTTGACTATGAACTTGCCCATGTTGTACTCTCCTTTCATATCATAAAAAAATGATCTAAATACATTGTACTATTATATGCGACAATATTCAAACAAATAGTTGGCAATATTCTAACATTTCGAAAAAAAGACAAATCCGGCCTTTTGTTGGACATATCCTCGCGTGACCGGGACAGGCTATATCGATACTGTGCGTCGCGGATTTTACTATTGATCTGAAACAATCGGATAAAGATGCCAAACAGACTTGAGCGGAGTCTCATAGGTCAAGTCGGGATCGGCTTGGCAAAGCTGAACCACCATCGCTTGATTCGTCAGACCGGTTATCGTTGGTGTTGGTGGCGACCGGACAATTGAAAAATCGAATAGGCGGCCGGATTGAATCATCAGCCCCAAGCCGGATCCATCTTTTACCGACAACCAGTTCACATCCGGAAACAATCCCCCGCAATCAGCCAAAGGATCGCCTCCTTTCCGTTCATATAGTCCGTGCCGCGGGCTGTCATGAAGTGTATAAAGACCCGGCAGAGGCCCGCCGCCCAACCAATTGATGCAGTCAAAGGTTTTACTGAAATTGATTGTGAAACCGAAACAAGGGAGACGCGGCAAATCATCTTGCAAAGTGCTTAAACCGGCGAAAATCCTCAAGTCGCCTGCCGAGCGAACATCATAACGGGTAATCGCATCGAACAGGGCCGGTTTACCCGGCGCAGCCATCCGGATAATCATTTCGACAACCGCACTTTGGCCGTCACAATCCGACTGACATGAAATGACCTGTGGCAACGTCCGATCAAAACCGAATCTTTGCCATTCGGGTAACCAGGTCTTGTCCAAACGGTCGGTTGATCTCCAGATAGTGGGCTGAATTCCGGTCAAACCACAGCCATCACGGGCAAATTGGGCAGCGATTATTTCCTTTTCCCCCACTCGCCAGCTTTCCAAAGAACCATTCATGCGATTAAACACAAACCAAAAACGAGACCCGGACACGATCAGATGATGCCGGTCAGCCTCCATTCGCAGGCGTCCTCTGTTGCGGCCGGTTGGTGTCAAATCAAGGCGATCGGCGGCCGCCAAGGTGAATTCCTGAAAAAAGGCTTCCTCTCCGCAAGTTCCCCAAAGCGACGTATTGGCACGGGCAACTTCAAATCTCAAGGTGTATTCGGCTTGATCATCAAAACTGAGATCTCCGTAGATCAGTTCGACAAATTGCTCATCACCCGGTCCGGCACGGATATTATCAAGAGCACCGGCCAGAAGCAGCCGACCGTTCCTGAACAATCGCCAATCAAAGAAATAGTTGTTCAGCCCCAGCCAATGGTGTTTATTTTTGATCAGAAAAGCCCCCGCATCGGCACTGAGCATTTCGATTTCAACCGGTTTTAACAACTGACGGAGTTCGCGCAACAAGGAGATATCCTGCTCGTCCAAATGATAATAACAGTCCCCGAATTCCGAAAAAACAGCCGGCCATGGCCTGGCGTCTGTTTCGGGAATTGTGCCTGATACGTACGCATCGTATGATTGGGCGATATCCGGCGTGTCAATCAAATGGATCGGCCGGCTCTGGTCCAGACTACGGATTTTCCTTATCAAAGCAGCCGGTGACAATCCGGAATGTCGGAACAATCCGGCGGACCAGGCTACGACACAGGCATGGTTTATATCTCGTCGGATCAGACGTTCCAGCCGCTCCTCAGCCGCCTGAAGCCAATAGGATTCATTGAGCAGAGCATCGGCCAGCATCGGATGGCTCAGGTCGAGGGGTGCTTCATCAATGACCAGAACGCCGTAGATGTCACAAAGCTCGAGTAAAATCGGGTCTGCCGGATAATCTCGAACATAGAGTGCATTCAAGTGGTTGTTTTTTAATGTTTTGAGCGTGGTAATCATCTCTCCGATCGGAACAGGCAAACTGGTTCCCGGCCAAATCGCGGCACGCAAAGTTGTCGCCCGATCGTTAATCCGGATTCTTCCGTCTTGAAATTTTATCTCACGAAAGCCAATAGCTTGATGCACACAGACCAGTTCTTGGCCATTTCGATCTTCCACCGAAACAAACAGATCATACATTTCCGGTGTTTCGTCTGACCAGCTATGAACACTCGACAAAAACAAACAAATGGCCAGTTCTCCGGTTGTCTGGACGGGTGCTGCAAAAGAATTGGTTTCCAATGGTTTTAGCGAAACCTGCCGCTCTGACTTTTCGATACAGAGATCGTCTTTCCAAAGTGACAGACGAACTGTCGGGCTGTCCATGGCGATCCGATAGGAAATCAATGTCAGTTTGATGTCCAGTTGCCATCCATGAGATTCACCTTCCTGGCGTGACGGCCGCACAACCAGATCGTGAATCGTGATCGGTGGCACGGCTTCCAGCCAAACATCACGAATCAGGCCACGTGGCAGCCTTGTCAGCGGTTTTTCCAGATAACTGCCGGTGCAGCGCGAATAAATCAGAACGAAGATTTCATTGTCGCCCTCATGCAAGTTGTTGGTAATGTCAAATTCTGCCGGCAGTGCGCTTCCCTGCGTAAAACCTGCTAAATGACCATTGACAAAAACATGGCAGGCGGTGCTGACTCCCATGAGCATCAAACGTTTTCGGACATTTCCCCAAGTGATCGGCAGCCGGACAGTCCGACGGCAAACCAGGACCGGTTGATGAGCCGGAACCCAAGGTGGAGTAACGGGAAACGGATAACTTCCCTGTTCCTGTACCTGATCGGAATCGTATTGTACGTCAACAGGAACCGTCATTGGTTCAAAACCGGATCGAAAAGAAAGGATGCTTTCCGGCATTTGTAAAATATCGGGATAGTAGCGACTCTCCCAGTTTTCGTTTAACATGATGACGTGCGGCGATAGATAGCGACGGTTGTTTGTCAAGGCATCGCGGCA
>JAAYPL010000045.1 GCA_012519875.1 Clostridiaceae bacterium
ATAGGCGCTTATCAGACCACCGAGATTGGATCCGCCGCCGGCGCAGCCGATCACGATATCCGGATACTCATCAATTTTTTCCATGGCGATTTTGGCTTCCAGGCCGATAACCGATTGGTGCAGCAAAACCTGGTTGAGCACGGACCCAAGGACGTAACGGCAGTTCGGTGTTTTGACTGCCCGCTCAACGGCTTCCGAGATGGCGGTGCCCAAACTGCCGGTCGAATCCGGATCTTTTGCCAGCATTATTTTGCCAATATCGGTGGTCGAGCTCGGGCTGGCAATGATCTCGGCACCGAAGGTCTCCATAATTGATTTGCGGTACGGCTTTTGCTCGTATGAGACTTTGACCATAAAAACCGTCAGATCAAGGCCAAAATAAGAACAGGCCATGGCCAGCGCCGTTCCCCACTGGCCGGCGCCGGTTTCTGTGGTCAGGCTGGTTATGCCCTGCTTCTTGGCATAATAAGCCTGCGCTGCCGCCGTATTGAGCTTGTGACTGCCGGAGGTATTGTTGCCTTCGAATTTAAAGTAGATTTTGGCCGGCGTGTCAAGCACTTTCTCCAGATTGTAGGCGCGGATCAGAGGGGAGGGCCGGAAAATTTTGTAGAACTCGCGTATTTCATCCGGAATGTCAATGTATCGGTCGGTCGTATTGACTTCCTGCAGGCAAAGCTCGTGGCAAAAAATCGGAAGCAGGTCATCGAGCACAACCGGTTTCATTGTCACCGGGTGGAGATAGGGACCATGCTGCTGCTTCATATCGGCACGAAGGTTGTACCACTGCCGCGGAATCTCGTCTTCGGTCAGATTGATGTGATAAGGGATCTTGCTCATATCGTTTCTCCTTTCGTTTGCACCTGTCGGTGCTCAATGCTTTTGCTGCCTGTCACGGGACAAAAAAACCTGCCCCTTCGATTTTGAAGGGACAGGAGTATTCCTGCGGTACCACCCAAATTGACTTTGCCGGCAAAGCCCACTCTGTCACGCACTTCTCATGCGTGTCCGCTGGATAACGGGCCGGCCTCCCGTTGACGCCTACTGGCAGCTGATCGCGGCTTTCGGGCCACCCTCACAAGTCCATTCGATCTGATCCGTCATATGACCCTTGCACCGTCGGTCACTCGCTGTGATTGGTCATCAGATTTACTTCTCTCGCTCACTGGTTTGTCATATTCAGATTTGTGAACAGTATAGTCGGCACTTTTTTCTTTGTCAAGCGAATTTTTTCTTTCCTTTCCTTTCTTTTGCTTGAGTTTCTTTTACTTGAGGGATCTGTCCGAATTTGCCGGGTCGGTTCATATTGAATTCCCGGACTAATTCCTTTAAGCTATAGAAGAAACCGATTGATTGAGAGGTATGTTTATGCTTCCAGATGGCGGCTTGCCGGTCGTTGCCGTCCCGATGGGTGATCCGAACGGGATTGGCCCGGAAATCGTTGTTAAGGCTTTTGCGGACGCAACCCTCGCTGAGGTTTGCCGGCCTTTGGTTGTAGGCGATGCCTATTGTCTGGCCCGTGCCTTGAAGGCCTGCGCGGCCGGGTTGATGATCCATAAGGTCGATCGGCTGTCGGAGGCGGTCTTTCGGCCGGGTTTTCTGAACTTGGCGGATCTGGCTCATGCCGATCTTCACAAACTGGTTCCCGGGACCATACAGGCCTTGGCCGGGCAGTGTGCGCTGGACTATATCCGTGTGGCTGTCAAACTGATCGGCTCGGGTCAAGCCGATGCTATGGCCACCGCTCCGATCAACAAAGAATCTTTGCGAGCCGCAGGGGTTCCTCACATCGGCCATACCGAGATTCTCGCCGACCTGACCGGGACCCGCAATCCGCTGACGCTTTTTGAGACCGACGGACTCCGCGTTTTTTTCCTCAGCCGCCATGTCAGCCTGCGCCAGGCCTGCGATTTGGTGACCCGTGAGCGCGTGCGCGATGGTATCCGGCAAAGTTGCGCCGCCCTCAAACGGCTGGGTGTCAGCGAAGGAACACTGGCCGTGGCCGGACTCAATCCCCATAGCGGCGAGCATGGTTTGTTTGGCGATGAGGAAATGCTGGCTATTGCCCCGGCCGTTGCCGACTGCCGGGCCGAAGGCTTGGATGTCACCGGGCCGGTCAGCGCGGATTCGGTCTTTCATCTGGCAAGAACCGGCCGATATGCGGCTGTTTTGTCCCTTTATCATGATCAGGGGCATATCGCGACAAAAACACTGGACTTTGAACGAACCATCGCCCTGACACTGGGATTGCCTTTTCTCAGAACATCGGTGGACCATGGCACAGGACTGGACATTGCCGGACAAGGGATCGCCAGTCCGGTCAGCATGATACAGGCTATTCGCCTGGCTGCCCGTTACGCCCCCCTTTATTCGCGATGAGCAGACACAAGAAAAAGACAACCCAGCCCAAAGAGTGGTATCGGCTGGACAATGCCGCTAAAATTTACCCGGTTATTATGCGTTCCCGGCACGGCGGCTATTTCCGCTTGGCGGTTCTTTTGCACGAACCGGTTGATCCGGCCATCTTACAGCAGGCTCTTGAAGCAACACTTAAGCGTTTTCCTTTTTTCGCGGTGCGGCTCCGGCGTGGTTTGTTTTGGTATTATCTTGAATCCTACGACGGCAAACCGATGATTGAGCCGGATGTGCAAAATCCGATGCGCCCCTGGACCAGAAAGGAAATCAAGAAATACCTCTTCCGTGTCCGATACGATCAAAGGCGGATCTCAGTGGAGTTTTTCCATGCTTTGACCGACGGCAACGGCGGGCTGGTTTTTCTGAAGACGCTGACGGCGGCTTACCTGCGCCTGCGCGGCCGTTTTTGCGGTATCGGAGCCGGTGCGTTGGACATCAACCGTCCGGCCGATAGTGGTGAAATGGAAGATGCCTACAAACGCTATTCAGATTTTCGGGTGGTTCATCGGCCCCGGGAGACCAAAGCATTCCATTTGCAAGGAACGATCATGCCCGGCCACTGGTTGCAGATCATCAGTGGTGTTCTGCCATTGGACCGGGTAAAATCTGTCGCCCGTTCCTACGGAATCAGTGTCACCGAATTTCTGGCCGGTGTGTATCTGTACCAGCTTTACCGGATTCAGCAGCAAGGGGGCTACAATACGCTGGCCCCGGTTCGACTTTCCATCCCCGTTAATGTCCGCCGCTTCTATCCGTCCAAAACCCTTCGGAATTTCTCGCTGTACGTCAATCCGGGCATTTTGCCGGCTTTTGGCACGTATACGTTGGAAGAGATCTTCGGACTGGTTCATCACTTTATGCGCTATACGGTTAATGAAAAATATTTGAACGCTTTGATGTGCGCCAACGTCGGCCCCGAGCAGAGCATCTGGCTGCGGTTGGCACCGTTGCCGCTCAAAAACATGGTCATGCGCCTGGTGTATCATTTTGTCGGGGAGAGCCGATTTACCAGCTCTCTTTCCAACCTCGGCCCGGTTGACATGCCGGAAGGGATGGCCGAAGCCGTCGAGCGCTTCGAGTTCCTGCTCGGCCCTTCCCGTTACAACCCCGTTAACTGCGCGGTGGTCAGCACCGGCAATCAATTGCTGGTCAGCTTCTCCAGCACGATGATCGAAACCGATGCGCAAAGGGCTTTTTTCAAAGAACTGGTGCGTATGGGCATTCCGGTTCGGGTTGAGAGCAATACACTATACCCGGAGGTCGACTGATGTCTTATTGTGTAAATTGTGGCGTTGAGCTGGATCGATCGGAGAAAGCCTGTCCGCTGTGCGGGGTAGAGGTATTAAATCCGCGCCAGCCTTACGATGATCAGGCACCCCGGCCTTATCCGAAACGGCTGGATCCGATCTATGCCCGCATCAACCGCCGGTTCACCGCGGCGATTTTGAGCATTGCCGCGGCCTTTCCGGCTGTTCTTTGCCTTGCCATCAATTTTATTCTTGATGGTGGCCTGACCTGGAGTTTTTATGTAGCCGGTGCGCTGGCCGTGGTTTGGGTTTTCGTGGTTCCTTATTTCCTGTATGCGAAGCCGACGATACTTAAGATTTTTCTGCCCGACGTTTTGGCTGTTTCCCTCTATTTGCTGTTAATTTCCAAACTGCAAGCCGATGGCAGTTGGTTTTTGACACTGGCCATGCCGATGGTCATTTTGACCTGTGGTCTGATCCTGCTCAACATTGTCTTGATTGATGCCGGTACGATTTATGGCTTCGCCATCCCGGCTTCAATTTTGATCTCGGCCGGTATACTGACAGTGGGCGTCGAATTGATTATCAACCTTGAATTGATCGGCCGGTTGCAGCTGGGCTGGTCATTGTATGTTCTGATTCCCACCTTGGCAGTTGCGGCTTTTTTCCTGACCGTGGCCCGGCGTCAGTCCATTCGTGAAGAAATCCGTAAACGTCTTCACCTCTAATAATAATTGTCGAAAATCTTGGCAATTTAGACAAAAACTAAACCAAAAATCTCGGACATTATCGCTAAATCGCTACAAAAAACCATCGGATTGTTGACTTGTATTTATGCATATCAGTATAATATCCCTGAGTTGTTCCGAAAGGATCAGCTGTGTAAGCTTACTACGGAGGAATTATGCCCAGATATTCACCGAAGATCCGCCGACTTCGTGTCTTTTTGGCGGTCATTCCGCTTTCTCTGATTGTTGCTATACCGGTATTCAGCCAGCCTCTTGGCCTGTCTGACGCCTGGCGCGACGCACCGGCACAACCGGAGAACCAAAGCCAATCCGCCGAATTGTCGGCTGATCCGGTTCCCGGTTCGGATACCCGACCGCTTATGCCGGAGCCTTCCGAGGTCCAGCGTCCTGTTGATGTGAGAACCGGTTTTATCTTTGATGATATGGAAGATCTTCACGATCTTCTGATGAGCCGAGGCAGGGATCCCATTCCAACTCCGGAGTTGCCGTTGCCGGCCGAAGGCACTGAAGATGACAGTGTTGGGGGAGAGGAAGACGACGCAGTCATTTTTGAGAAGCCAAACGGAGTCGCGGTTGAAAAAATTGTTTTTGAGGATGTTAATTACAACATTTATATTACTGCCGGCCCGCTGAATATTCGTTCGGGCCCATCAACAAACTTTGCCAGCCTTGGCCGCCTGTCGAGGGGGGACAAGGTTGTCTGCACGGGTGCCAGCCAGGAATGGATGCGCATTGACCATGACGGGCGCGAAGCCTATGTCTATGCTGAGTTTATCAGCAAGAACATGGTTTTTGAGGATACCAAGCAAACGGTGTATGTCGATGTCAGTACTTTGAATCTGCGCAAGGGGCCTTCGACGGATTCCGAGGTGATTACCAAGCTTGGCCGCCATACCCGTTTGACCCGGACGGGAATCGGAGACGGCTGGTCCAGAGTTAAAACATCATCCGGGCAGGCAGGTTATGTTTATTCGGAATATCTGACCCGAAAGGCGCCGCCCGGCGCTGCCGGCTCCGGAACGACGTACAGCGGCAGCCGCGGCACGGTTGTGGACTTGGCCATGCAGGCTAAAGGTGTTCGATATGTGTTTGGCGGCGCCAGCATGAACGGTTTTGACTGCTCAGGCCTTGTTTACTGGATCTACCGAAAGATCGGCATCACTCTTCCTCGAACATCCTATGGCTATGGTCGGGTAGGTTCCTCTGTTTCCTACAGCAACATGAAGCCCGGCGATATTATTTGCATCGATCATCGCAGAGATGGGGTAACCTCGATCACGCACCTGGGCATTTATATCGGCAATGGTTATATGATGCATGCTTCTTCGTCCAACCGCAAAGTGGTTCAAGTGAAGGTCAGTGCCTACATGGGCAGAAATCCAAGCTACAAGCTGGTCACCATCCGCCGGGTGCTCAAATGAATCCTCACGGCTCCAGCCGCTGATTAAACGCCGTCCTGTTCCGACAAAACTGATGAAAGGGACGGCGTTTTGCATGGGAACAGAAGGAGAACAGAAGGAAAAGAAAAATTTCCTTGAGGATTTCGGCGACTTATGCCTATAATGTATACTTGCATGTGGAATGGGTCGAATCAAATACGGTCATTTCAAACGAAATAGAGGAAGGGACGTGCACGACAATCTATGGCTAAACGATCCTTTATGAAAAGCAGGGTTCAGGCCAAACCACGGACATTTTTCATTGTCGCCGGTATTATTTTGGTCTGCCTGATTCTTGCGATAACCGGTCTCCGGATTCCTGTTCCGGGGAAATCCGAGTATTTACAGTTGCACAGCGTATCACAAATTCGATTCGGCATCGATATCGTCGGTGGCGTTGACGCGGTTTTCGCGCCCAAGGGTTATGAGGGCGTGCCCTCCGCCGCGGAGCTGGCGTCCGCTCGCTCGATCATTGAACTGCGCATGGACAATCTGTCCATTCTGGATCGTGATGTAACGGTCGATGAAACCAACGGCCGGATTATTGTTCGCTATCCCTGGAAATCGGATGAAACAGATTTTGATCCGGCCAAAGCCTTGGATGAGCTGGGCGAAATGGCCCTGCTTACATTCAAGGAGCCTGACGGCACCGTGGTATTGACCGGCGCCGACGTTGTCAAAAGCACCGCGGTCTTTGATCAAAACAACCAACCTGCCGTCAGCCTCGAATTCAAGCCGGAAGGCGCTGCCCGCTTTGCCGAGGCGACAGCCCGGCTGATCAATCAGCCGATCACCATTTCCATGGATGAAACCGAAATTTCCGCACCGGTCGTGCGTACGGCAATTGAGGACGGCAATGCCCTTATCAGTGACATAGGATCCATTGAAAAGGCCATCGCCCTGGCGGAAAAAATTAATGCCGGCGCGCTGCCCTTTGCCCTTGAGGCGATCAGCAGCAGTTCGATCAGCCCGACGATGGGGACCGGCGCGCTCAGTGTTATGACCTTGGCCGGGCTGATTGCTTTTATTCTGATTTGCCTTTTTATGCTTCTATACTATCGATTGCCGGGCTTTATCGCCTGCTGGTCGTTGCTGGGGCAGATCGTCGGCATTCTCCTTGCCATTTCAATTCCGCAACAGACGCTGACACTGCAAGGAATAGCCGGCATTATTCTTTCTATCGGCATGGGTGTGGATGCCAATGTCATCATCTCCGAGCGTATCAAGGAGGAATTGCGCGGTGGCGCCAGCCTGACCGTTGCGCTGACCAACGGCTTTGATCGTGCCCTATCCTCGGTTATTGACGGCAACGTCACCGTGGCCATTGCAGCGATTGTTCTCATGATTTTCGGTTCCGGCTCGATGCTTTCCTTTGGCTACTCGCTGCTGGTCGGTGTTATCCTCAACGGCTTGACCGGCGTTGTTGCCTCGCGGGCGATGATCGGTTCCGTCAGCCAGTTTAAACCTCTTCGCAATCCCTGGCTCTATGGTGCAAGGAGGGTAAAGACCAATGTTTAAATTCTATAAGAACCGCAAGAAATTTTTTGCCATCTCACTCCTGCTGATGTTGGTCGGTGTGGCGGCGATAATTATTAATGGCATTAAACTCGATATCACCTTCAAAGGCGGCAGTATTCTCAAATATTCCTTTGTCGGCCAGATTGACTTGAGCAAAGCCGAATCCGCCATCAGCAAGGCCATCGGAATTGATGTCACCTGCCAGGAAACCCACGCGTTGGGCAGCGATGAGCTCAATCTGGTGATCAATGTTGCCGGTGACGAGGCCTTGACGCCGGATCAACAAATTGTTCTGCAGAAAGCGCTTGAAACAGCTTTTCCCGACACCATTTTTAAGTATGGCAATGCGCTGATGGTCAACCCCTTTATCGGCCGCGAACTTTTCACCAACGGCTTGTGGGCAATTTTGATTGCCTCGGTACTGATCGTAGCCTATGTCTGGTTCAGCTTCCGCAGCATGTCCGGGCCTTCCGCCGGTGTTATGGCCTTGGTGGCTCTTTTCCACGATGTCGTAGTTGCCTTTTTTGTTTTTGTTGTTTTGGAGATTCCAATCAACGAATCGCTGGTGGCTGTTGTCTTGTCCATCTTGGGTTTCTCGATCAACGATACCATTGTTATCTATGACCGGATTCGCGAAAACGAGCGGCTGACCGCCAGAAAAATGCCGCTGGCGGACCTGGTTGACCTGTCGATCAACCAATCCCTTTCCCGTTCCATCAATACCAGCCTTTGCACCTTTGGTGCCGTAACGGTGGCGTATATTTTTTCGGTTATTTACGATATCCCAAGCATTCAGCATTTTGCTCTGCCTATGATGATCGGCTTGATCAGTGGTGCCTATTCTTCCATTGCGTTGGCCGGTCCGCTTTGGGTTATGTGGAAGACACGTAAGGGCCGCAGCGGCTACGAGGGCAGGTAGATTATGCCAACGACAAATGACCAAATGCTGCAAGGACCGTTGGAGGTTGTTTATGAGGCCGGCGCTCGCCTCGCCGAATCTCCGGTGTGGGATGACCGTATCAACTGTCTTTATTGGGTTGATATCGAGGCCGGGCGGGTCTGCTGTCTGGATCCGGCCAGCCGAAAGAGCAGGACCGTTGAGATAGGACAGAGGGTCGGGGCCGTTGCTCTGCGCCAAAATGGCGGGCTGATTGCCGCCATGGAACAGGGTATCTATTATCTTGATTTTGACAGCGGTGAAACGCACTGGCTGGCCGATCCAGAAAGCCATCTGCCCGACAATCGCTTCAACGATGCGAAATGCGATCCGTGCGGCCGCTTGTGGGCGGGTACGATGGGGATGAACCGGCCGCGTCAGCCCGTGGCCGCCCTATATATGCTGGCACCCGGACAGCCGATAAAACGTCAATTGGATCAGGTCAGTGTTTCCAACGGCATGGCTTGGTCCGCCGATTCCAGGATTTTTTATTATATCGACACGCAATTGGAGCGTGTGGATGCCTTTGATTTCAATCACATGACCGGTTCCATCACGAATCGGCGAACGGTTATTCGCATTGCCGAGGGAGAAGGACGTCCGGACGGGATGACGATCGACAACGAGGGTATGTTGTGGGTTGCTCACTGGGGCGGCTGGCAGGTCGGACGTTATGATCCACAAACCGGAGAAAAACTTTTTTCTGTTGAATTGCCCGTTGCGCGAGTCAGCAGCTGCGCTTTCGGCGGTCCGAATCTTGATTGGCTTTACATAACCACCGCTCGGGATGGTTTGAGTGAGGCCGAAGCAAAAGAACAGCCCTTGGCCGGATCGATCTTTCGAATCAAGACAAACCAAAAGGGTCGCCCAGCCGACCGTTATGCCGGCTGAGTGACCCTTGGCGCAAGTTTTTGAGTATTTAGTTGATTTTGGCGATGACAGTCCGATCGCGAGCCGGCCGTTCTCCCGGATCTTCATTGGTGTATCCGATAGCCAACCCGTACAAGGGATCATAACCTTCCGGAATTTGCAGCTCTTTAAGGAGAGCCTTGCCGCCGGGTGCCAGTAAAGCCGGCTTGAAACCGGCCAGATAGCAGGTGCCCAGGCCCAGGGAACAGGCGGCAATAGCCATATTTTCCACGGCGTTGGCACAGTCGGCCGCGGCCATTGACGCATCCCTGCGGCCGGAAACGATAATGACAAGGGGCGCGCCGCGGAAACTGTCAAAGTTGGGATCTGAGGCGGCCTGCTTGGCCATGGGATCGGCGCTTTCGCTCATGATTTGTTTATTGGCCGCGGAGATACGGTTCAGCAGATCCCGGCTGTTGACGACCGAGAAAAACCAGGGTTGGACATTTCTGCCGGTGGGAGCGGCCAGTGCGCATTCCAGCAGAAGATCGATTTTATCCGCTTCGACAGGCTTATCTTTATAAGCGCGTACACTGCGTCGTGCCAGGATCGTTTTAATGGTTTCATTCATGGGTTTATTCCACCTTTCTTTAGTTTGTAATCGATTTCCTTCTATTTGTATTTTACACGATAATATGATATTTTCAAGTCAAGTCGAGAGGAGGGATCATGTTGACGACGATCGGCGAAGTTGCAGCCAAGGCCAAGGTGTCCGTGGCTACAGTGTCGCGGGTGCTCAACGGAAGCTGTAAAGTCAGCGAGGAACGCCGTCGCCGGGTTTTGCAGGCGGTCAAGGAGCTGCAGTATGAGCCCAACCTTGTCGGCCGTATGTTGCGCAAATCGGAAACACGTACGATTCTGGTTGTTTTTTCCATCATGTTGCCGGATTTGATTCGAGGAATCAAAGATGCCGCTGCCGCTGCCGGTTATGAAGTGATCCTTCAGTACAGTCCGGGACCGGACACCGATGCGTCGCAGTTTGCCATGTTGCATCGGGGAATGGCGGACGGGGCGATTTTGCCGGAGATTCAAATCGATAATACCCTTCTTGCGTTGCTTTATGATCAGTTTACGATTGTTCAGTGCGGCGAGACAACCAAGTACCCCCAGGCACATGTGGTGGCGGTCAATAATGAGGAAATTGCCTGCCAAATGACGCGTCATCTGATTGAACTGGGCAGGAAACGCATCGCCACGGTGGGGATCGGGAGTTGCCAAGGCCGACCGGCGTATTTTTCTCGTGAGCGAAGGGAAGGGGTGCGCCGGGCTCTTGATGAAATCGGGATCCCTCTTGATCAGCAATTGCACCTTGATGTTCAGATGGGCTATCGTGGCGGAGCCGAGGCCGCCGACTACCTTTTGTCTCTGCCCGAGCGTCCGGATGCTATTTTTTGCTTTCAGGACACTGTGGCAGTTGGCTGCATTCAGTCGCTGCATCGCCGGGGTGTGGCCGTTCCGGGGGATATAGCCGTTGCCGGCTTTGACGATTCCGAGATCTGTCAATTTATCGATCCGCCTTTGACTTCGGTTGAACAGCCATTTTACGAGATCGGCCGGGAAGCTGTGCGAACCTGGCTGCTCATTCATCACGACCGGCCAAACCGGTCGATCGGCCGTCAGGTGCGCCTGGCAGCGCGGCTTGTAATCCGTGAATCCACCGGCGGTTCTCCGTCTTTTGTTGACTGATTTTTGTTGAAACCGTTTACATTCTTCCGTTGACATCCTGATCCCTGACTGCTATAACAAGTATGATTATTCGTTATAATGAGGTTTTTATGCAAAAATTGTGGACCAGACATTTTCTCACTGCTTTTTTGATCAGCCTGTCCGTCATGCTTGGTCACTACACGTTGATTACTTCACTGCCTGCCTTTTTGACCAGCATTGGCGGTTCGGCTGCCGATGCCGGCTTGCTGAGCGGCGTTTTCACGATTGCTTCGCTGATTTCAAGGCCCTTTTTAGGTAAAATGGTTGATCATCGCGGCCGGCGCGTGGTTCTGGTTTCCGGTGCGGTGGTCATCCTGCTGGCCACGGCCATCTATCCGTTTCTGGCGATTGTGCCGCTTTTGGTCATTCTGCGTATTTTCCATGGTTGCGGCCACAGCGCTTTTACAACCGCACTAAACACGGCGGTGGCAGATATCGTTCCCCGCTCACGCCTTTCGGAAGGATTGGCTTACATTGGCATAGCCGGAACGATTGCCACAGCATTCGGTCCTTTTATCAGCCTTGGCTTGGCTGCACGGAGCTTTACTGTTTTCTTCACCGTGTTGGCTTTGCTCGGTCTGTTCAGCCTCGGCGGTGCCGGCTTAATGAATTATGAAAAGGATTTGCCGGCCAGGTCCGGTTCATCCGTCAAAGGCAAGCTTTTCGAAAAGTCGGCGTTGCCTGTAGCTATTGTTTTTTTGTTGATGGCACTTCCGTTGGATGCCATGATGATTTTTATCGCAAATTATGGCGCTGAACGCGGTTTTCAGCAAATCGGCTTGTTTTATCCCGTCCATGCGCTGGCCATGGTTTTGTCCCGAGTGTTGCTGGGTCGACTGGTCGATCGGAGCGGGCCTAATCGGATCATGTTGCTCGCCATGCTGCTGGGTGTGTTTTCCCTTGCTTTCCTGGCATTTGCCCAAACCGACGGCCCGATGCTCATTGCGGCTTTCATTTTCGGCATCCCGATGGGAATCTCGACAACAATCCTGCAAGCCATCCTGGTCCGAACCAGCCCGAAGGAAAGCTTGGGTGCGGCCAACGCCACCATGATGGCTTTTTCCGATATCGGTTTTGGTCTTGGGGCCATTATCATGGGTTATTTGATTGAGTTTTTCGGTTTTAAGATATTCTTTTTGCTGGCCGCCGGCTGTTTTCTGGTTTCCCTGTTGGCTTATATTGCGTTGCTTTGGGCCAAGATGCATCGGGCGGCAACCTCCGGAGCTGCTACATCGTCAGACTCCTGATGGGTGACTTCGGATCGGGGACGCAAATCATCATGAATCAATCTGCTATTCCTGAGATTCGTTTGAGCGGATCCCCTGATGGTATTCCTGCAGCGATTTGATGGGTTGGCCGGAGCCGCCGTTTTTCAGATAGTCGGCGATGCCACGGGCGCTGGCCAGCGCCGCCGTCATGGTGGTGATGTACGGCACTTTGTAGCGGATGGCGGCTTTGCGAATATAAGAGTCGTCAAATTGGCTCTGCTTTCCGGCAGCCGAATTGATGACCAGAGAAATTTCCTGATTGGTGATGGCATCAGCGATGTTGGGCCGCCCCTCATGTAGTTTTTTGATCTCTTCACAAGGCAGGCCGCGGGACAACAGCAGGTTGCAGGTTCCACCGGTGGCCAGTAGCTTGAACCCGATGGCATGGAACTCCCGGGCTACCTCCAAGACAGCGGGCTTGTCACGGTCATTGACACTGATCAGGACGGTTCCGGAGAGGGGCAGGGCCGACAGGGTGGCTTCTTGAGACTTGAAATATGCCAGGCCGAACTTGTTTGCCAAACCGAGAACCTCGCCGGTTGAACGCATTTCCGGACCGAGCAGCGGATCAACTTCGGGAAACATGTTGAAAGGAAAGACAGCTTCTTTGACTCCGTAATGGGGGATGATTTGTTCCTGCAGGTCGGTGAGCGGTGACGGATGTTTTTCAAAATCGGCCATGACCGCCGCGGTGGCCAGGCGAGCCATGGCGATGTTGCATATTTTAGAAACCAACGGAACGGTTCGCGAGGCGCGCGGATTGGCTTCCAGGACATAAACGACGCCGTCCTCAATAGCGTACTGAATATTCATCAGGCCGATTACACCCATTTCACGGGAAATTTGCCGGGTGTACCGTTTAATTGTCTCTAAATGCCGGCTTTCGATGCCGATCGGCGGAATGACGCAGGCCGAATCGCCGGAATGAATACCGGCCAATTCGATATGCTCCATGACGGCCGGGACAAAGGCATCCTTGCCGTCGGCGACGGCGTCGGCTTCGGCCTCTATGGCGTGGGTGAGGAAACGATCGATCAGAATCGGCCGATCCGGTGTTACGCCGACGGCTGCGGCCATATAACGGCTCAGCATATCCTGATCATAGACCACTTCCATGCCGCGGCCACCTAAAACATAAGACGGCCTTACCATCAGGGGATAACCGATCTGTTGGGCAATAGCCATGGCTTGCTCAACATTTGTCGCCATACCGGACTCCGGCATCGGGATGTTGAGCCTTTCCATCATCTTCCGGAATTGATCCCGATCCTCCGCCAAATCGATGATGGCCGGTGACGTTCCGAGGATGCGAGCACCGGCGGCCTCCAGTTCACCGGCGATGTTGAGCGGTGTTTGACCGCCGAACTGAACAATCACGCCCAAGGGTTGTTCTTTTTCGTAAATACTGAGCACGTCCTCAACGGTCAGCGGTTCAAAATAGAGCTTGTCAGACGTGTCATAATCGGTAGAAACCGTTTCCGGATTGCAGTTGACCATAACGGTTTCGTAGCCCAGATCCCGCAGGGTGAAGGCCGTATGGACGCAACAGTAGTCAAATTCAATACCCTGACCGATACGGTTCGGGCCGCCGCCCAGCACCATGACTTTGGGATTGGCGCTGGCCGTCGACCGATCCGGCGCATTGTAGGTGGAATAATAATAGGACGCTTGGTCGACACCACTGACCGGAATGGCCTCCCAGCCTTGGACAATACCGAGAGCCGTGCGTCTCCGGCGAATCGTCTCTTCATCGGTGTCCAGCAACATCGCCAGGTAACGATCGGCAAAACCGTCATATTTGGCTTGGGCAAGCAGGTGATCGGAAATACCGGTTTCCCGGCAGCTGATAATTTCCTCTTCGAGCAGGACCAGTTCTTTCATTTGCCTGAGAAACCATGGCTTGATATGGGTCAGGCGGCAGAGCTGATCGATGTCGGCTCCTTTGCGCAAAGCTTCATAGAGAATAAAATGACGCTCGCTGTTCGGTTCGGCCAGCATGGGCAGCAGGTCGGCCAGACTTTTTTGATTGAAATCGCGGGCAAAACCCAGCCCGTAACGATTGATCTCGAGTGAGCGGACGGCTTTTTGCAAGGCTTCTTTGTAGGTTTTTCCGATGCTCATGACCTCGCCGACCGCGCGCATCTGGGTGCCGAGCTTGTCCAGAACACCGGGGAATTTCTCAAAAGCCCAGCGGGCGAGCTTGACCGCGATATAATCCCCTGACGGTGTATATCGATCCAGCGTGCCGTCGCGCCAGTAAGGGATCTCATCCAAAGTCAGGCCGACCGCCAGCATCGCCGAAACCAGGGCAATGGGAAATCCGGTGGCTTTGGAAGCCAGAGCGGATGAGCGGGACGTGCGCGGATTGATCTCAATGATGACCACGCGACCGGTTTGCGGATCATGGGCAAACTGAACATTGGTACCGCCGATGACCTCAATCGCCTCGACGATTGAATAGGCGTATTGTTGCAATCGCACCTGCAACTCCGGACTGATGGTCAGCATCGGGGCAGAACAGAAAGAATCGCCGGTATGAATGCCAACCGCATCGATGTTCTCGATGAAGCAGACCGTAATCATCTGGTTTTTGGCATCACGGACAACTTCAAGTTCCAGTTCTTCCCAACCCAGAACCGACTCCTCGATCAACACTTGTCCGATCATACTGGCCGAAAGGCCGCGCTGGGCAACCGTACGCAGTTCCTCCACGTTGTAAACCAGACCGCCTCCGGTTCCCCCCATGGTGTAAGCCGGCCGAATAACCACCGGGTAGCCCAATTCCTGGGCGATATTTTCGGCATCTTTGATGGTGTAGGCCGGCTTGCTTTTCGGCATATCGATACCTAAACGGGTCATGGTTTCCTTGAAAGCTATTCGGTCCTCACCACGTTCGATGGCGTCCAGCCGGACGCCGATAACCTCAACAGCGTATTGATCCAGAACGCCGGCTTTATTCAGCTCGGAACAAAGGTTGAGCGCCGACTGGCCGCCTAAATTCGGCAGCAAGGCGTCCGGCCGTTCCTTGGCGATGATTTCGGTCAGTCTGGAAACATTGAGCGGCTCGATATATGTTGCGTCGGCCGTTGTCGGATCGGTCATAATTGTCGCCGGGTTGGAGTTGACCAGAACAATTTTATAGCCCAACGCCCGGAGTGCTTTGCATGCCTGTGTTCCGGAGTAATCGAATTCGCAGGCCTGGCCGATGATGATCGGCCCGGACCCGATAATCAGTATCTTCTCGATATCGTTTCGTCTGGGCATCATTTGCCTCCAAAAAACAAGGGCCGACGGCCCGAAATTCCGCTGATCGACAATACTATATCAGAGAATCGGATGCCTCGCCAGAGATCTGTTTCTTTTTGAAGAGGCGTGTGTAATGCAAGATTGAATATAAAGTTGTAGAATTAAATTAAGTGAAGCAAAAAGGATTAAGAGCTGTTTCTATTGTGTTAGACAAGGAGGAAGTTGTGATGGAGAGCAAAGCGGTCTATTTGACGGAGCTGGGGAAAATGGAATTTAGAGACATTCCTGTGCCACAGATTGACAGTAACGAGGTTCTTGTAAAAATGGAAGCGGTCGGTATTTGCGGCTCGGATTTGCACTATTACTCACACGGTAAGATAGGCGATTTTATTGTTGAGTTTCCCTTTATTCTTGGCCATGAATGTGCCGGAACGATTGTCAAGATCGGCGAGAAGGTCGAGCACTTGAAAGTTGGGGACCGAGTTGCCCTTGAACCGGGAATCCCTTGTGGTGAATGTGAGTTCTGCCTGAGCGGGCAATATAATCTTTGTCCGGATGTCAAGTTTTTTGCGACTCCCCCGTATGACGGATGTCTTCAGAATTATGTCAAGCATAAAGCATCCTTCGCGTTCAAATTACCTGACAATGTGTCTTCAATTGAAGGGGCGCTCGTTGAGCCTTTGGCAATTGGAATCAATGCAGCACGAACCGGAGGTGTTGCTCTCGGCGATTCTGTTGTAATATTCGGTGCCGGCTGTATAGGCCTGGTAACTTTACTGGCTTCAAAAGCCAGTGGTGCGGATCAAGTTATTGTAGTTGATCTCATTGATAAGCGGCTGGAAATTGCGGAGAGTATGGGCGCGACAACAATCAATGCCAAGCAAAAAAATGTTGTCGATGAGGTTTTAGCATTAACCCAAGGCAAAGGCGCAAGGGTGGTTATTGATTGCGCCGGAAACAATACAACGATTGCCCAGACCGTTCAGGTCGCGAAAGCAGGTGGAAATATCGTGTGGGTCGGCATGGCCACCGATGAAATCAATGGTATGCCGCTTGGGCCGGTGAGCACGAAAGAACTGACGATTAAATCTATATTTCGCTATAAAAATCTTTATCCGACAACAATCGCTGCCATTTCCAGCGGGAAGATCGACATAAAGGGTATTGTTTCAAACAAATTTAAATTTGAAGATACGCCAGTAGCATTTAGAGAATCGTACACCAATGTGAAAAATATTGTCAAAAGTATTATTGTGTTCGATTAACTTACATTCGACAAGCAAAGAAGTTGTTCCCTGTGCTGGAACAAGCTATATTGGGTATTGAAGATGTACACGCAAATTTACGGGCATTGATCGGCCGGGAATAAAGGAGGCGTTCTGCCATGAACGAGGAAATGCAGAAAACCGCTGCGAAGATCACCAACGGCGAAACCACGATAGGCATCGAGCTTGGCTCAACACGAATCAAGGCCGTTTTGACCGATCTTGACGGCCGCCCGATTGCCGCCGGAAACCATGATTGGGAAAATGATTTTGCGGAAGGTTACTGGACCTATTCCCTTGAGGCGGTCTGGGAAGGTGTGCAGGCAAGTTTCAAAAACTTGTCGGATGATGTCTACTCCTCGTTTGGCGTCCGGCTGACTCAGGCGGGAGCCATTGGGATCAGCGCCATGATGCACGGATATTTGGCTTTTGATGCCCACGACCGGTTGCTCGTGCCTTTTCGCACTTGGCGGAACAGCACGACCGAACCGGCATCCCGGCGATTAACCGAACTTCTGAATTATCCGATTCCGCAGCGTTGGAGCATTGCCCATTTATATCAAGGGATTTTGGATGGAGAACCTCATCTCCCGGACATTGCATATCTGGCCACCCTTGCAGGATATGTCCACTGGCGGTTGACCGGCCAAAAGGTTCTGGGCATCGGTGATGCATCCGGCATGTTTCCGATCGATCCGGCAACTTCCGATTTCAATCACCGGCTGATCGATTTGTTTAACCGGGAAATCAGTCCCCGGCATTTGCCGTGGCGGCTGGAGTCCCTATTGCCCAAAGTGCTGAAAGCCGGCGAAGAGGCCGGGTTCTTGACTCCGGCCGGCGCCCTGTTGCTGGACCCTTCCGGCAGACTTCAGGCCGGGATTCCCTTTTGTCCGCCGGAGGGCGACGCCGGAACCGGCATGGTCGCGACCAACAGCATTGCTCCCCGGACAGGCAACGTTTCGGCCGGCACATCGGTTTTCGCCATGATCGTCCTTGAGGGTGAATTATCCAAAGCTTATAGCGAAATTGATCTTGTTACCACCCCCACCGGCCGGCTGGTGGCCATGGTGCATGCCAATAACTGTACCTCCGATTGTGATGCCTGGTTGAACTTGTTCGGCGAGGTTGCCCTGGAACTGGGACTTGAGGTCGGTAAGGCCGAGTTGTATGACAAGCTCTTACGAAAATCCCTTGAGGCTGATCCGGATGGCGGCGGTTTGCTGTCCTACGGCTATGTTTCCGGTGAACACATTACGCGTGTTCCCGAAGGCCGGCCGCTGTTTGTCCGTCTGCCCGGCAGCCGGTTTAATTTGGCCAATTTCATGCGCGCCAATCTGTTTTCATCGCTGGGCGCACTGAAAATCGGTTTGGATATTCTGGCCCGAAATGAAAGGGTTGAACTGGACGAAATTCACGGCCACGGCGGTTTTTTTAAAACCAGAGAGGTCGGTCAGCGGTTGATGGCCGCGGCGGTCAACGTTCCGGTATCCATCCTGGAAACCGCCGGTGAAGGGGGCGCTTGGGGGGCATCCATTCTGGCGGGTTATTTGGTTAATAAAGCCCGATGGGGCACCCTTGATGAGTATCTGGAGCATGTGGTGTTTCAAAACCGGAGAAAAACAACCGTGACACCTAACCCCGCGGATGTTGCAGGTTTTGAAACCTTTATGAAACGATATATCGCCGGTTTGCCGGCTGTGCAGACGGCCGTTGATCACCTGGCCTGAACAAAACAAGAAAAATCGAGGAGGTACTTATGAAAAAAATCGACCAATATGCATTCTGGTTTATTGTCGGCTCGCAGGATCTTTACGGTACGGAGGTCATTGCCAAGGTTACGGACCACGCTAGGGAAATAGCCGAAACCCTCGATGCCTCACCCCTGATTCCCTGTCGGGTGATGTACAAGGCTGTGGGATCTTCGCCTGATGCCATTGCCCCAATCATTAAAGCAGCCAATTATGACGATAATTGCGCCGGGATCATTACCTGGATGCATACATTCAGCCCCAGCAAGATGTGGATCAACGGTCTGGGACAACTGCAAAAACCCTATTGTCATCTTCATACTCAACACAACCGGAACATTCCGGATCAAACCATCGACATGGATTTTATGAATTTAAACCAGGCGGCACATGGCGATCGCGAGCACGGTTTTATCGTTGCGCGCATGGGTTTGCCACGCAAGATTGTGGTTGGTTTCTGGCAGGATGAAAGGGTTCATCGCCAGCTGGGAAGCTGGATGCGCAGCGCGGTTGGCGCCCGGCTTTGTCGTGAGCTCAAGGTGGTTCGTTTTGGCGACAATATGCGTCAGGTTGCCGTGACCGAAGGGGATAAGATAGAAGCCCAGATCAAGTTTGGCTGGCAGGTCAATACTTGGGCGGTGGGTGATCTGGTCAGTGAGATGGATCGAGTTTCGGATCAGGAAGTAGATGATTTATTCAACGAATACAATCGGGCCTATACCATGGCCACGGATAATCCGGAGGCTGTTCGCTACCAGGCCCGGGCGGAAATAGGCATACGTCGGATTTTGCAACAAGAAGGAGCCCAAGCCTACACGAATACGTTTGAAGATCTCTATGGGATGACACAATTGCCCGGCCTGGCCAGCCAACACCTGATGAGCCAGGGTTACGGCTACGGCGGCGAAGGCGACTGGAAAGTCGCCGCCCTGACCAGGATCGTCAAAGCCATGACCGAAGGGCTGCCGGGAGGATCCGGCTTCATGGAGGATTATACGTATGACCTGGAACCGGGCAACGAGCTTACCCTTGGTGCGCATATGCTGGAGGTCTGTCCTTCACTGGCCGGTAACCGTCCGCGTATCGAGGTTCATCCCCTCGGAATCGGCGGCAAGTCTGATCCGGCCCGACTGGTTTTTGACGGGGCGGCCGGCCCGGCTTTGCTGATTTCACTGATCGATATGGGCGGGCGCTTCCGCCTGGTCTTGCACGAGGTCGATGCCGTTCAGCCAATTTATACGATGCCCAATCTGCCGGTTGCCAGGGTTATGTGGAAATCGCAGCCGGACCTGTTGACAGGCGCGCATGCCTGGATTTTGGCCGGCGGCGCCCATCACTCGGTCATGTCTTTTGCCGCCACACCGGAGATGCTTAAGGACTGGGCCGAAATCATGGACATCGAAGTGGTGCACATTAACCGTGAGACCACCATCGATGGCTTGAAGAAAGATCTGTTTCTGGCCGACTTGGCTTGGAAACTGCGCTGAGATCGAAAACCCGGTGGTGTCGATGAAAATCAGCCGAGTTTGAGATCATCGGCACGAATCCAGCCGATTTTCCGCAGGACGAGACCGAACAACCAGGTCAGGATGCCCGGCAAAATGAACAGAACCAGCGCAAATCCCAACCAATCCATAGGGGTGATGGCGGTTTTGGTTCCGGCCGCAATGGCATCAACCCAGCCGGAATAAACTCCGATCGGGCCAACCATGCCGCAGGTCCCCATGCCGGAGGCGACCGCCGGCCCATTTTGTTCCAGACGAAAAACTGTTGTGGCGATCGGGCCTGTAATTGCCGAAGTTAAGATCGCCGGAATCCAGATTTTTGGATTTTTGACAATATTGCCCATCTGAAGCATGGAGGTTCCCAAACCCTGGGATATTAGTCCACCCCAGCGATTTTCGCGGAAGGACATGACGGCAAATCCGACCATTTGCGCGCAACAGCCGGCCAGAGCCGCACCGCCCGCCAATCCTGTCAGAGAAAGTGCCGCACAGATGGCTGCGCTGGATATGGGCAGTGTCAAGGCAATGCCCACAATGACCGAGACCAGGATGCCCATCAGGAAGGGTTGCAATTCGGTCGCCCACATGATCAACCGGCCAACTTGTGAGGCCGCGGTTCCGATCGCCGGTGCCCACCAGGCGGACAGGGCGACGCCGACAAGAATGGTTACAAGGGGCGTCACCAGGATATCCACCTTGGTTTCCTTGGAAACCGCTTTACCTGCTTCGGCGGCAATGATGGCGATAACCAGGACAGCCAATGGACCGCCGGCTCCACCCAGCGCATTGGAAGCATATCCCACTGCGGTCAAGGAGAAAAGAACCATGGGCGGTGACTGCAGGGCATGACCAATGGCGATCGCCATTGCCGGTCCGGCCATTGCCGCCGCGTAGCCGCCGATCGTATTGAAAAAATCAAGTCCGGTCTGCGTGCCTATGGTGTTCAGGATGGTTCCGATCAAAAGAGAACAGAACAATCCCTGGGCCATGGCCCCCAAAGCTTCAACGCCATATCGCCGGGGCGTAATCACAATGTTTTTTCGCTGCATAAATTGCTTGATTTTATCCATTTCTTTCTCCTGCAATCTGTTTTTGAATATGATGAGTAAGAGGGCAAAACCTGTTTATATATGTAGTCTCACTGGCCCCGGTTATTCAAGATTCTTCAAGGCCGAAGCCGCTTCACGATCAAGAACCACGACGGCTTTCCCGGTATAAAGCTGGATGGCCGAGGCCGTCACCGCGCTTGTGATCGGCCCTTGCAGCGCCTTGGCGATAATACCGGCCTTTTTGCTGCCGTTGGCAATCATGATCAGGTTTCTGGCTTCCAATATCGTGCCGATGCCCATCGTGATGGCTTGAGTCGGCATCTGTTCTCGGGGAATCCCGGCCTTGCGGTAAAAGGCCTTATAGTTATCATCCAGTGTCTGGGCGGTCAGATTTTCCACCCGTGTCCGGGACGAAAGCGAAGCGCCGGGCTCATTGAACCCCCAATGTCCATCGCCGCCGATCCCCAGGATTTGCAGGTCGATGCCGCCGGCTTTACTGATCTCCTGTTCGTATGCAACGCAAAAAGCGTCAGGATCCTTTGCCAAGCCATCCGGGATGTGGATGTTTTCTTCCTTTACGTTGATATGGCGGAACAATTCTTCGTACATAAAACGCGCGTAGCTTTGGTCCTGGTCATAGGGCTTGGACATGTCTCTGCCGATTCCGAGATATTCGTCCAGATTGAAAGCCCGGATACCGGAAAAATCCAAGCCGGCCTTGTGCAGACGGATTAGTTCCTGATATGTACCAACCGGTGTTCTGCCGGTGGCAAAGCCGATCACGCAATCGGGTTTCCGACGGATCAGATCAGCGACCATTCCGGCGGCATAAAGACTCATTTCCTGGTAATTTTCCTTAACAATAATTTCCATGTAAAGGCACCTTTCTTGATTCAAAGATTGAAAGATCATAAAGGCTATTCTAACAAGTCGGCAGCAAAAACGCTATTATTTCAAGATATTTTTCCGGACTTCTATTTTACCCCGGTTATCTGATAGAATAAGTGCAATGAATTAAATTTTCAAGGAGATCAGTATGCATTTGAAAAAAATTGTTCCC